>JANOJO010000700.1:0-1748 GCA_031418795.1 Bacteroidota bacterium
ACTTTTCCATTATTATAAATACGGTGTGTGTTTTCTATTACCACAATGGCATCGTCAACAATTATTCCCAGGCCAAATAGCAATGCAAAAAGTACAATGAAGTTTAAAGTAACCGATGTGCCGATGATACTATCTGCCAATGGTAAAAATAAAAACGCTACAAATACACTCAGCGGCACACTAAGCGCCACAAAAAATGCATTGGTAACGCCCATAAAAAACATGAGGATGATAAGAACAAGAACAAACCCGATGATGATGGTATTTACTAATTCACTGAAAGATTTTTTTGTGAGCTTGCTTTGGTCTCCGGTAATAATAACTTTTAAATCTTCGGGCAGTTCATCTTTCTCCTGCATATCTGCCACCACCGCTTTTATTTTATCACCTGCATTAATCAGGTTTTCGCCTGCACGTTTTACAATATTTAATGTGATTACATTTTTGCCATCAAGCCTTGCAAAGTTTTCTTTTTCTTTGATGGTGTCTTTCAGTTCGGCAATATCTTTTAAATAAACGGTAGCACCCTGCGCACTGCTTCTCACTACAATATCCCGCAGACTCATGGCATTGGTAAATTGTCCCTTTACCCGCAAGGTTCTTTTCATATTCCCTATTTCAATCAGGCCACCTGTGATATCATTATTTTCACGGCTCACTGCATTTTCAATATCCATAAAACTTATCCGTGCTGCCGTCATTTTATACGGGTCTGCAATTATCTGGATTTCTCTTTCTGGTGCGCCAACTATTTCAGCCCTTGATATTTCCGTAAGCTCTTCAAATTTTTCCTGCAATTTATCTGCATATTCTTTCAGTTTAATACCATCATAATCACCGGTAACATTTACAAACATGATGGGCATTTCGCTGAAAGCAAATTCCTGCACATCGGGTTGTGCAGTCAAATCATTGGGTAAATCAGTTTTTGCTTTATCAATTGCATCTTTTACTTTTTGTTTGGCCAGTTCTGTTTTTACATCTGTATCAAACTCCACCACTATCAAACTATAATCCGTTTGCGAAGTGCTTTGTATTTTATTCACCTTAGCGCCGCTGATTCCTTTCAGTTGTTTTTCTATTGGGCGGGTAACCAGGTTTTCTATATCCTTTGGTGAATTACCAACATACACTGTGGCAATAGAAATAGTGGGCACTACAATATCCGGAAACTGTTCTTTCGGCATATTGTTGAACTTCATCAACCCATAGGCCGTAATCAGAATTGCAATTATATAAATAGCAGTGCGGTTATCAATGCTCCAGCTTGTAGGTTTATATTCCTTAATTTTTTTTACCGCTTTATCAAAAACATTCATAGAAAAAAATTTTGATGTTATTCCGGCCTGTTATGTGTGGCAGGATTTGGTTTTCTTTTTTTCAAATTCATTGGGCAAAATCTGTAACGATGCTTCACAATTTTTTTAAACTCTTATTTTGCATCAGTAGTTACCACCTGCCCGTCATACACAGTTTGATAACCTTCAGTAATTATCAAATCGGTTGCAACTAATGAACTGCCTTTTATTTCAACTTTGCCGCCAAAATTTTCACCAAGAATTACCTGCTTCTTTCTTGCCTTCATTACATTGCCTTCTTTCACTATTACATAAACGTATTTTCCTTTTTCATCTGTTTGTACTACGTTAACCGGGATGGTGATTGCGTTGGGTGCATAGTAATCTTTAATTTTTACCAATGCCACCTGGTTAATTCTTAAGTTGGGTAATGATGGAATTTTTGCTTCT
>JANOJO010000701.1:0-2281 GCA_031418795.1 Bacteroidota bacterium
TTTTTCTAATAAAGGAAAAGAGTTCTGGATTTCGTACAGTTTTCATGTAGGGATGATGAATCCCCCTAACCCTGTCATGACACTCTACATTACTTCCGATGTAAATACAAATTATACTGTAGAAGTTTATGGAGGCACAACCATACAAGCTGGTAGTATAACTGCGGGTCAGGTAATATCTGTAATTATTCCCGTCGCTAATATTATTAATAACGAGGGAATTTTTACCGGTAAAACAATAAGGGTTTTGACAGATAAAAATTCTGTTGTCTATTCCTATATAACAAGGAGTGCGGTAAGCGGAGCTACGGTATGTTTGCCAACACCTGTGCTTGGTAAAGAATATTATTCAGCCAACTTTACCCAGATTTCAAATGAGACTAATTCAAATTCATTTTTTACTATCATTGCAGTAGAAGATAATACGACTGTAGAAATTACTCCTTCGGCAAATACAAAAAATGGCTGGCTGGCAAATGTTACGCAAACTGTAAACTTAAACAAGGGTCAGATTTACCAGGTTCTTGGAACGACTTCCGGAAATACAGGTACAGATTTAACGGGTTCATTAATCAGGTCAGTTTCTTCAGGTAGTGGCTGCAAAAGAATTGCAGTTTTTTCAGGTAGTGGAAAAATATCAATTGGATGCGTATCTCCGGGAACTTCAGATAATCTTTATCAGCAACTTTATCCAACTGTTTCATGGGGGCTTAAATATCTAACTGTACCAAGTTATAACCGGCCATTAAATTTTTACCGCATTATCAGAAAAAATACAACAACCAGCGTTTACTTAAATGGAGTATTAATTCCCGGGGGCTTGTTTACGGCTTCAAATTATTATGAATTTTCTAATAATACTCCTAACCAGATAACTGCAACCGAACCTATTTCTGTTGCTCAATATTTTACAACTGCAAACTGTTCTGGTAACGGCAGCCCTTATGATCCGGATATGATTATCTTAAATCCGGTAGAGCAGAATATTAATAATGTTACACTGGTAAGTTCCAATCTTGTTGCTGCAAATCCGCAACATCATTTGCATGTAATAATGAGAACTGGAGGTACGGGTATATCATCTTTTAAATTAGATGGTGTAGCTGTTTCACCAGCTTTATGGTCAGTACATCCGGGAGATCCAACATATTCATATCTCTATCTTTCCAATGTGGCACAGGGTTTTCATACGCTTACTTCCGATTCAGGTTTCAATGCACTGGCTTATGGCTATGCAAATGCAGAATCTTATGGTTACTCCGCAGGAGCTAATGTAAAAGACCTTTATCAATTTGTAAGTATTTTAAATCAATACGCAACTGTAAACTTTCCAGCCACATGCAGAGGCACACCTTTTTATTTCAGAATTGTTTTTCCTTATCAACCCACACAAATACAATGGGTGTTTGGTGCTGCATTAAATGCATTAGGTATTGCCGATGTTACAATCAGCTCCCCCGTTTTTGATTCTACCTGGACGATTAACGGAAGGCAATTATACAGGTATAGTTTAGCAGCGCCATATACCATTTCCACTACGGGCACCTACCCAATAAAAATTATTGCAAACAATCCCACACCGGATGGCTGTAGCGGTGTGCAGGAAATAGATTATGATCTGCAGGTATTCGATCCGCCTGTTGCAGATTTTAATTTTACTACAAACGGATGCGTTACGGCTCCGGTAAATTTTACTGATATTACTAATTCAGGCGGCAGACCCATCATTCAATGGAGCTGGAATTTTGGAGACCTGGCAACTTCTTCTGTTCAAAATCCAAATCACACATATACTGCATCAGGTTCTTATATTACCACACTATCTGTTATTACCGATGTTGGATGTATATCAGATGTAGCAACCAAAACAATTAATCTTACAGAATTGCCTCTTGCAAAATTTGGCGCAAGCACACCTTATTGTGCGGGCAAGCCGGTAAACTTTACTGATACTTCTTCTGCAAGTGGTGCCGCTACATTAGTAAAATGGTATTGGGATTTTGGCGATGGCAGTCCGGTGATTGTTGCCACAAATAATTCTCCGCAGGTGCATACTTACAGCATAGCAGGCACATACAATGCTACGTTGAAAGTGGAAACCAATACCGGTTGCCAGAGTTTTATTTTTTCAAAACAAATAATTATCAGGGTAAATCCATTTGCTAATTTTTCGTTGGCAGGAAATATTTGTTTACCAACAGGCACTGCAAATTTTACCAATACAACTACAATAGCTGATGGCACACAACCACTGTTAACCTATCTATGGAATTTTGGCGAT
>JANOJO010000702.1:0-3731 GCA_031418795.1 Bacteroidota bacterium
AACTGGAAAAGAAAACAAAATGAAGAGAAACCTTTGTTGGTTATCATCAATACCAGTGGTGGCGGAAGCCGCAGCGCTACATTCACCATGAGTATTCTGCAGCGGCTCGACAGCATTACCCGTGGAGAATTCATGAAAAAATCTTTTCTTATTTCCGGTGCATCGGGTGGTATGATAGGCGCATCTTATTTCAGAGAGCTTTATTTGCGCAGGCAAAAAGGAGAAAATATTAACCTGCAGGATGAAAAATATGTAGATGATATTGCCGGCGATTTGTTGAATCCTTTGTTCTCATCATTTGTGGCAAGAGATCTTATTTCGCCTGCCATGAAATTTAAAGTAGGGCCTTATGTGTATATAAAAGACAGGGCTTATGCTTTTGAAACCAAGCTGAATGAAAACACAAATGGTTTTTTAAACAAACAACTGAAAGATTATAAAGAAGATGAATTGAATGCAAACATTCCACTGGCATTTTATAATTCAGTCATTTCCCGTGACGGTAAAAAAATGGTCATCAGCACACAACCTGTAAGGTTTATGATGCGCAGCCGGCAAGATTCAACCACGATGCCTGCTATTGATCCGGATGTAATTGATTTCACTTCTTTTTTTGCAAAACAGGATCCATACAATTTAAGAATGCTGACAGCGATGAGGATGAATGCCACTTTTCCAATTGTACTTCCAAATGTCTGGCTTCCATCGGAGCCTGTAATTGATGTAATGGATGCAGGGCTACGGGACAATTACGGACAGGAAACCGGTTTGCGTTTTCTTGAATACTTTGAAGACTGGATAAAACAAAATACCCGCGGAGTACTAATTGTACAGTTGCGGGACAGGCCCAGCGGCGGATGGGATCATCCTTTTGTCACAGAAAATATTGCCGACCATGCTACCAAACCATTTTTATTATTACAGCAAAATTGGTTTAAGATGATGGAATATTTTCAGAACGATATACTGAGTTTTTATGCACAACATGCCGATTATTCCATTTACAAAATCACATTTCAGTACGCCACAGAAAAGCAGGAAGATAAAGCAGCGCTGAATTTTCACCTCACACAAAGAGAAAAGAAAAATATTATGAGTTCGCCTGACTTTACTTTTAATCAAAAAAGTTTCGGGCAGTTGATAAATCTTTTTAATAAAAAAGATACAGCAATTGTTAAGCAGGCTGAATAAGCCGGAAACATTTCTTCTTTATTTCTATATTCAATTCAGTTGTTGATTCGGCCGGGTCGCCATCAATATGCATGGGGGCAATATTAGTATTCTCAATCTTTATTTTTTCTGTTTGAAAATAAATGACCGGCTTATCTAATGAGCTTTCTATACTCCGCAATTTGCCTGCCAGTATTTGCTTCAGCACATTGAATAATAAAAATGGCTTTGCTGTTTTTTTAACTATCACAATATCCAGCAGACCATCAGACAATAACGCTTTTGGCGCTATGGTAAAATTATTTCCAAACTGGTTGCTGTTTGCAATACTTATGAAATATGCTTCTGTAGAAAATTTTAATCCATTGCTTTCAATAGTAAAAGTATAGGGGCTTGCACTGAAAAAATTTTTACTAACTAACCGGGCATAAGTTTTTAAACCCCGATTCTCCTGATGTGCAAATTGGTGAGCAACTTTAGCATCTAAGCCAATGCCGCATAACATGCAGGCAAACGTTTTGTTTACATAAAATCCATCTGTAAGTACTGGCTTGCCGGTAAAAATTATTTCTAATGCTTTTGCCGGAGTTCTTGAAATTTTTGCAGCCAAAGCCAATCCATTGCCGGAGCCACATGGAATAATGCCGAAGTTCAGATCCTCATTCATCAGCGATGCCACTACCTGGCTTACGGTGCCATCGCCACCGGCAATTACCACATCAGTAATTTTTTCTTTGTTAATTATTGTTTGCAGAAAAGAATAATCACCATTGGTAACAGATGGAAAAATTTGAAACGGAATGTTTTTTTGTTTTGTTTTTTCTTCAATAAACTGCTGCAGATTATTTTTGGCTCTTGTACCAGAAATGGGATTGATGATGTAAATAATCTTCCTGCTCATCGTGTATATAATGTACACAAAAGTATGCGGCGAACACGAACTGTGGCTGCAAGGGCAGGATCTTTTGGTGTAGCCCAGGTATAAACTTTTACTTTTTGCCTGCCTTCCAGTATGCCGGCAATTTCTGTATTGTGAATTCTTAATAGCAACGTATTATTATACTGTCTTATGTTTTTATCAGATGAATCAACAAAAGCAATTGTCCGTATCCATTCTGCCTGATCCGCATTGGGAGTAAATTCAATAACTAGAAATCCGGGGCCTTCCAAAGTGCGGTTGAGCAATACAACTTTATTCTCGTTGTCTGTTTCTTTTTTCAGATTAAAAGAACCCGCAAGCTTCCGGTTATGGTAAAGTTTCCAACTGTCATATTTTTGGGCCATAACAGTACAGGAAAAAATAATAAGTGAGATAAGAAAAAATATTTTTTTCATTTGTTAAGTAGTGAATAAACGAAGTTCGGGGAAAATCGGTTGCATTTTACCATTTTAATAAAGCGCTGGCTCAGGTAAAGCCACTGGCAAAAGCAGTGAGGCAAACAAGGTCGCCTATTTTGTTTTATCTTCTATGAGTTGCTGGATGGTTTTGGGGGTTCTTGTGCCTGAGAAGGGTTTGATGATATAGAGGATGTGAAGGGGCATTTTAATTTTTCCTATATAAAAAGCCGCTCAATTTATTTCTTTCAACCCAAATTTCTTCAGTCTTTTTTTCAATGATTTTACTTCTCTTTTTATAGCTTTTACGCAACTCTATTTCTGAAGAGATCAGAATTGAGTCTTTTGTAATTTCTTTTATAACCGAGTTGCCAAGGTATAAGCTTATGCCGGGGGATATTTCTTTTGAAGAAACCAGGAATTGCTCACTGCATACACCGTGATCGGGATAAATTTTCCAATACTCTCTTAATTCAAAATATATTTTATTAATAAAAAGTATTCCTGTGTCATACACGGATAAATAACCTCTAATGTGATTAGGGGGTTTTTTAAAATTGCTTGTTTTAAAATCAAGTCTGACCTCTCTCCCAATGTCTTTCGAAGAAATGGAGTCAACTATTAAATACTCAATATCCCAGGCACCTTGTGAAAGACTAATATGAGAGCAGAATACCGCAGATACAAGAAGCAGTAATTTACAACCCTTGCTTTGTGTCAATAAATTATATGCAACCATAAATTTTTAATAACATCCTTACCACTTCAACAACGCACTTGCCCATGTAAACCCGCTGCCGAATGCAGCGAGGCAAATCAAATCGCCTTCTTTTATTTTTCCCAGTTCCCATGCTTCGCAAAGTGCAATGGGAATAGACGCAGCCGTTGTGTTACCATATTTCTGAATATTATTATACACCTGGTCATCGTTCAATCTTAATCTTCTTTGTACAAACTGTGATATCCGCAGATTGGCCTGGTGAGGAATCAGCAGTTTAAGGTCTGAAGTCTGAAGATTGTTTTTATTCAATGCTTCCATAATAACTTCAGGAAATTTATCTACTGCCACTTTAAATACTGCCGGGCCATCCATATTGGGGAAATTCTGAGCATTATCAATCATTTCATGGCTCATAAACATTTCACCAATCTCAGCATCTTTAAAGTCAGCCAGCTTTTTTTCTTTTATCCAATGATTAGCATGTGTGCCGGGATTATACATCGCC
>JANOJO010000703.1:0-7147 GCA_031418795.1 Bacteroidota bacterium
ATCTCGTCATTGGTTTTTAAATACTGGGCAAGAATATTGATCTTGTATTTAGAAAGTTGTGTATTGATCTCCGATAAAACACCCGGTACATTATTATGAATATGCAAAATCCGGTGCGAGCCTTCATGTGGCGGCAGCGCCAGCCCGGGCATAGTATGTGAACCAAGTGTTATTCCTTTTTCAAGGAAATTAAAAAGCTTTACGCTTACATCCTCTCCTATATTCTGTTGCGCTTCTTCTGTTGATCCGCCAATATGCGGTGTCAGAAGCACATTGGGCACATGTTGTAAAACTGATGCAAACGGTTCACCTTTTTTTTCCGGTTCTTCCGGAAAAACGTCAATGGCTGCTCCACCGATTTGTCCTTCAAGTATTGCTGTCCGCAAGGCTTCAGCATCTATCAGCCGTCCCCTTGCAAAATTGATCAGGATACAACCTTTCTTAAAATACTTCAGGGTGGTATTATTGATAAAATTTTTTGTTACTGCTGTTTCGGGCATATGCAGGGTAATGACATCGGCAATACTCATCAAATCTTTTATTGATTTCATGTATTCTGCATTACCCAGCGGAAGTTTTGTTTCTTCGTCATAAAAAACAACTTTCATTCCTAAAACTTCGGCCATCACACCTACCTGCATACCTATATTGCCATAACCTATTATACCCATCGTTTTACCCCTAAGCTCATAACTGCCTTTTGAATCTTTCATCCATAAACCGTTGTGCGCCGCTTTGTCTTTGTCAGGAACACGGCGCAGTAACATGATGGCTGCACCTATTACTAATTCGGCAACCGACCGTGTATTAGAATAGGGTGCATTAAAAACAACCACCCCGTTTCGTGTTGCAGCTTTAAGATCCACCTGGTTTACACCGGCACAAAAACAACCGATAGCCTGCAGCTTTTTGGCTGCTTCCAGTACATTTTTTGTTATCCGGGTTTTGGAACGGATTCCGAGAATGTGCACATCCTTTATTTCCTTTATCAGATCTTCTTCGCTTAATGATTTACTAATCTTATCCACTTTTGTATAGCCCTGACTGCGGAAATACTTAATAGCCGATTCGCTGATATTTTCAAGAAAAAGAATCCTGATTTTTTCTTTGGGATAGCTGGTTCGTGGTGTATCCATTTTTACAAATTTAATTCTGCAATTTTTATCAAAAGGAAAAATTGGAAATTTCAATAAAGCATTCTCACTTTAATCGTCTGTTTCACTTCTTTCAACAGTTTTAAAGCAGTTGCTGATAACTGCCGGTCAACATCAAGCACCACATATCCGATATCATCATTTGTTTTCAGGTATTGTCCGAGTATGTTGATATTGTTTTGTGAAAGTCTTGTATTGATTTCTGAAAGTACACCAGGTACATTATTATGTATGTGTAAAATGCGGTGGCTGCTTTCCTGCGGCGGCAATGCAAGTGCCGGCACACTGTGCGAACCCAGTGTAATTCCTTTTTCAAGAAAATTAAAAAGCTTAACACTTACATCTTCGCCAATATTTTGCTGTGCCTCTTCAGTAGAACCGCCGATATGTGGTGTCAATATCACATTTGGAAGATCCTGTAACGGAGACTGAAACCTGTCGCCATTTTTTTCCGGCTCTACGGGAAATACATCTATTGCTGCGCCGCCAATATGCCCATCAATAATGGCTTTTCTCAAGGCATCAAGATCCACCACTTCTCCCCTTGCATAATTGATCAGTATGGAGCCATGTTTAAAATATTTCAGGTTATTTTTATTGATGAAATTTTTTGTATTGGATGTTTCAGGCACATGCAGGGTCACCACATCTGATCGATACAGCAGTTCTTTTAATGATTTTGCATCTTCCGCATTACCCAGGGGCAATTTTGTTTCTACATCATAAAAAATAACTTTCATGCCCATTGCTTCTGCCAATACACTAACCTGGCTACCAATATTTCCATAGCCAATAATACCCAGAGATTTTCCACGAATTTCAAAACTGTTTTTTGCATCTTTCATCCAAATGCCTTCATGAGCAGCTTTGTTTTTATCCGGTATGCGGCGAATAAGCAGGATGGATAAACCAATGACTAACTCCGCCACTGATCTTGTATTGGAATAAGGTGCATTAAAAACAACCACACCATTTTTTGTTGCAGCTTTTAAGTCCACCTGGTTTACGCCAATGCAAAAACATCCGATGGCCTGTAGCTTTTTAGCAGCGTTTAAAATATTTTTTGTTATCTGTGTTTTGGAACGGATGCCAAGAATATGCACATCTTTAATTTCCTTAATCAGTTCTTCTTCTGTCAGTGCCCTGGTTATCTTGTCCACTTTTGTATAACCCTGGCTGCGAAAATTCTTTACAGCAGCATCACTGATATTTTCCAGGAACAAAATCCTGATCTTTTCTTTGGGGTAACTGGTTTTGCCTGTATCCATGGCTGCAAATATATGGCTGCATCTGTTATCAATAAGCAGTAATTAATCACTGATTTTGTAACTTGTGCTTCAACTAATGATTGTATGAAAATACTGACTGCACAGCAAATAAGAGATTGGGATGAATACACGATTCTCCATGAACCCATCACATCAATTGAACTAATGGAAAGGGCCGCCAGAAAATGTTTTGATTGGTTAGATGTGCATGGATATTTTGTTCATCCATTCGTTTTGTTTTGCGGCAAAGGAAATAATGGCGGAGATGGACTTGCTCTTGCCAGAATGTTAGTTGAAAATAATTGTTCAATCAATGTATATATTTTAGAATTCGGCCATAAGGGCACTGATGATTTTCAAACCAACCTTGCCAGGCTTCACAATTATATTGATGGAGCCATACATTATATACAAGGCGAAAATAATTTTCATGAATTGCCGCCAGATGCAATCATCGTTGATGCCTTGTTTGGTTCTGGATTGACCCGGCCATTAGAAGGTATCACTGCGAAACTTACAGATCATATTAATAGAACAGGCTGCGAAATTATTTCGATTGATATTCCAAGTGGTTTATCAGTTGATCAATCTTCAAAAGCCCGCCTGCCGGACGGGCAGGGAAACGCACAGCGTCCTGCTGATACAATTGTAAAAGCAAATCACACATTAAGTTTTCAAAGTTACAAACCAGCATTACTTGTAGCAGAAAATTCCGACTATATTGGTGAAGTGCATATTCTTGATATTGGTTTGCATCCTGATTATTTGCAAACCATTGAAACGAATTTTGAATTGATTGATGAAAAATTAATCCGCAGCATTTATAAACCACGCAACAGGTTTTCTCATAAAGGAAATTTTGGTCATGCATTAATTGCCGCCGGCAGTTATGGAAAAATGGGTGCTGCTGCTCTTTCAGCAAAAGCATGTTTGCGAAGCGGTGTTGGATTACTCACCTGTCATATTCCAAAATGTGGATATGAAATGTTGCAAACCACCGTACCCGAAGCAATGGTAATGACAGATTTTAATTCTTCCTTCATCACAAAAATTGAGGAAGATGTTTCAAAGTATGATGCAATTGGCATTGGCCCGGGCATGGGCACTGCAAATGAAACAAGAAATTTTTTAAAAGAAATATTTTCTACTTATAAAAAACCAATGGTGATTGATGCAGATGCTCTTAATTGTATGGCCATGGAAAAAAATATGCCCACTCCCCCACCCGGCTCTATTCTCACACCGCATCCAAAAGAATTTGAAAGATTGTTTGGAGAAAGTAAAAATGATTTTGAAAGAATGGAGAAAGCATTGCTGAATGCTAAATTGTTTAATTGTATAATTGTTTTAAAAGGCCATCATAGTTTTATTGCAACTCCTGATGGCCGCGGATATTTCAACAACACGGGCAATGCAGGCATGGCAACTGCTGGTAGTGGTGATGTACTTACAGGAATAATTACAGGTTTGCTAGCACAAGGATATTCATCTGAACATGCAGCCATACTTGGAGTTTATCTTCATGGGCTTGCGGGAGATATTGCAGCAGAAAAATTTTCTAAAGAAGCGATGATAGCTGGAGATATTGTGGAGTGTTTGGGTGAGGCGTTTAAAGTAATTATCAATTAAGAAAAATTAAGTTGCTTATCAGGCCAAAAAATAATTTATTATTTAGTTTGACATCCGAAAGTATCAATCAGATTATATTTCAACTGTTCTTTCTCCGGCAACCAGGTTTTAATTGTATAAATCCGGCATGCATGTGCCAGCCTCAATGAAGATTTTTCTAAAATTTTCTGATCCACAAAACCAAATGTGCATACTAAAGAACTACAGGGATCTTTAAAAATAACCGGTTTGTAATCTTTCTGTTCAAATTTATTAAGCAGCATTTTGAATTCCACCATTTTTGCTTCCACGCATTTATCTTCAAACATGCTCATTCTGCCCCAGAATAATTGCAAGAATTTCCCCCTGGCTTCCACATATTCTGCCGAATCAGGCGTGGCAGTGGAAAGTGTGGCGGTAAAAGAAACTGCTTCAGCATACACACTCATCTGCGCTTCGTAAAAAGATTTTTGATATTCTCTTCTGGCTTCGGCACGTTCACTCCGGCTATTAGAAACATATTGGAATATAGTAGCAAATATGCCGGCAGCAATTGCAACCCCCTGCAAAAGTTTTAATGGGCCATCTACTTTGTCATAAAAAGTTTTTTCATCGGGTTTCTTTTCTTCTTTTCCTTTCTTTAATTCTTCACGGTATTCTTCTTCCAATTTTATTTTTTCCTTTTCAATATCTGTAAGCATAAAAAATAAATTTATGTTTAATTAAAAATACTTAATTCCAATCTTTAATCTCACTTCTTTTTCCATAACCCCTTCAGGTTTTAACTTAGCATACCGGCTTATTTTCTGAAGTACCAATTGTTTACAATATGTTTTTGCAATTGCTTTATGTTCTTCAACGTAATTTAATTGGTTAGCTTTTTCAAACTTGTTATACTCTAAAATCAGTATTAATGTAATTCAGAACTTTGGTTCCGCAATACCCAATTCCCCATTCAAAATTCCACCAAAACTCTTCCATCAGAACAAATCCAAATTTCCACTTCATCCCCTATCTTTGCCGCCTTTGACCTCCATAGTCCCTTTTCAGATGGGACGAAGGAGGTCTTTTAAAACAGAATACGAATAAACGATTATGGACAAATTGATCTACCTCGTTCCCGTGATGGGAGTTATAGGTTTACTCTACACCCTTGTAAAATTTAAATGGGTATCAAGACAGGATGCCGGCAACGACCGTATGAAAGAAATCAGCACTTATATTGCTGATGGGGCTATGGCGTTTCTGAAAGCTGAATGGAAAATTCTCGGATACTTTGTTGTAATCGTTGGCATATTGCTGGCAGTAATGGCAACTTCCAATCCGCATAGTCATTGGTTAATAGCAGGTGCATTTGTTTTGGGCGCCGTATTAAGCGCAACTGCCGGATATATCGGAATGAAAGTGGCAACCAAAGCCAATGTTCGTACTGCACAAGCTGCCCGTACAAGTTTGAGTAAAGCATTATCTGTTTCTTTTACCGGTGGCTCAGTTATGGGTCTTGGTGTAGCAGGGCTTGCAGTGCTTGGTCTTGGTGGTTTATTTATTTTATTAAAAATGTATTTCGTACCAGATGGTACTGCAGTAAATAGCCCTGAAATGCTGAAAGCAGTAGAGGTACTTACAGGTTTTTCTCTCGGTGCAGAATCAATTGCTTTGTTTGCCCGTGTGGGTGGTGGTATTTATACAAAAGCTGCCGATGTAGGTGCAGATCTTGTAGGTAAAGTGGAAGTTGGAATTCCTGAAGATGATCCACGAAATCCAGCAACGATTGCTGATAATGTTGGCGACAATGTGGGTGATGTAGCAGGTATGGGCGCCGATCTTTTTGGATCTTATGTAGCCACAGTGCTTGCAACTATTGTACTTGGTCAGCAAACAATAATTACCGGTTCAGGTGATGATGGACTTGGTGGTATGTCTCCCATTTTATTACCCATGCTGATTGCAGGTGTTGGTATATTATTTTCAATAGTAGGTACATGGTTTGTTCGTATAAGCGATTCTGCGGGTATCAATACAAATGTTGTACAGAAGGCATTGAACATGGGCAACTGGGGTTCGATAGTTCTTACTGCGATTGCAAGTATTGGATTAGTATTTTGGATTTTACCAACAGATGCTTTGTATTTAGTAAGGGATATTTTACCCGGAACAAATGAAATAAAAGCAGGAGCAAAAGCAATTACTCAAACGGGGGTGATGGGCGCCATATTAGTTGGGTTAGCAGTTGGTACACTCATGAGCATGATTACAGAATATTATACAGCTATCGGCAAGCGTCCTGTTAATAGTATTATCCGCCAATCAGGTACTGGACATGCTACAAATGTGATAGGAGGATTGGCTATCGGAATGGAATCAACATTTTTACCCATACTTGTATTGGCAGGTGGAATATGGGGTTCGTATGAATGTGCAGGATTATACGGTGTATCAATAGCCGCTGCGGGTATGATGGCAACTACTGCTATGCAATTAGCAATTGATGCATTCGGCCCTATTGCTGATAATGCAGGTGGTATTGCTGAAATGAGTGAGTTACCAAAAGAAGTTCGTGAAAAAACAGATGTACTCGATGCTGTTGGTAATACAACAGCCGCTACCGGAAAAGGTTTTGCAATTGCATCAGCTGCATTAACTGCTTTGGCATTGTTTGCTGCCTTTGTTGGTGTAGCGGGTATTGATGGAATTGATATTTATAAAGCACATGTACTTGCTTCTTTATTTGTTGGTGGCATGATTCCGTTTATTTTTTCTTCACTCGCTATCCGGGCAGTAGGCGAAGCGGCCATGGCAATGGTAGAGGAAGTAAGAAGACAATTTAAAACGATACCGGGCATTATGGAAGGTACAGCCAAACCCGAGTATGAAAAATGCGTGGCTATATCTACACAGGCTTCTATTAAAAAAATGATGTTGCCGGGTGCTATTGCAATTATTTCTCCGCTGGTTATTGGTTTTATGCCGGGCCTCGGCGCTGAAGCCCTTGGTGGTTTTCTTGCAGGCGCTACAGTATGCGGTGTATTGATGGGTATGTTTCAAAATAATGCAGGTGGCGCCTGGGACAATGCAAAAAAGAGCTTTGAAAAAGGTGTGGAGATAAATGGTGAAATG
>JANOJO010000704.1:0-1987 GCA_031418795.1 Bacteroidota bacterium
TTTCCTGTTTTCCGCACTTTCCAATAAATGCACAAAAAATCCTCTGCAACCCATACTGGGTGAGGGTTGATTTTTGAATTTGGGTGCCTCGCCAGTAAATTTGAACTGTGTTTGTACGAAAAAAGAAAAACAAAAGCGGAAGCATCAGTATCCAGATTATTGATAAGTCTGCGGGTAAATTTAATATCATCAAAGTAGTTGGATGTGCCAGCAATGAACAGCAGCAGGAAGATTTAATCCATCAGGCCAATGAACATTTAGATACCCTTACCGGGCAACGCCGTATTGATTTTACATTTTCGGAAGATGCACTATTCTTAAAACAATTACATCAGGGTTTGAGAAAGATTGTTGTCATTGGCCCGGAATTGATACTGGGAAAAATATTTAATGAAGTAGGATATGATCAGATACCCCAATCATTATTCCGGCATTTGGTTATTACCCGATTGATTTATCCGGGAAGCAAATTAAAAACAGTAGATTATTTGCTTCAATACAAAGGGCTATATACCAATGAAGACAGGATATACAGATATATGGACAGGTTTGATAAAAACCATAAGGAAAAAGCCATTGCACTGACCTTTGATCACACTAAAAAAATATTAAACGATCAGATCAGCATTGCCTTTTACGACATTACGACATTGTATTTTGAAGCCAGCGATGAAGATGATTTGCGCAGGACAGGCTTTAGCAAAGACGGCAAAGCACAAAATCCACAAATATTGTTAGCCCTGTTGGTCGGCGTTGATGGTCAGCCATTGGCGTATGAGGTCTTTGAAGGCGATAAATTTGAAGGGCATACACTCATTCCTGTTGTGCAGTCATTTAAAAATAAGTATGATCTTCCATCTCTTATTATTGTTGCAGATGCCGGGCTTTTATCGGCCGATAATATAGCAGAACTTATCGGCCTGGAATATCCATTTATTTTGGGAGCCAGATTGAAAAACGAAACTGATACACTCAAACAAAAAATCCTGTCACATACATTTAAAGACAACCCAACCGTAACCATAAACAAGCAAAACAAGATACGGCTCATCGTTAACTACTCAGAGAGGCGGGCAAAAAAAGATGCCCACCTGCGAAAGCAGGGATTAGAACGATTGGAGAAAAGTTTAAAATCCGGTAAGCTTACCAAAGCAAAAATTAATAACAGAGGCTATAACAAGTATCTCAAAATAAAAAATGAAATCGCCGTAGAGATAGACTACAAAGCCTTTAAAGCCGATAACAAATGGAATGGTTTGAAAGGCTATATTACTAATTGTAATTTGCCCGAAACCGAAATAATGGATAACTATAAACAACTTTGGACGATAGAAAAAGCATTTAGAATATCGAAAACAGATTTACGAATACGCCCAATTTACCACCACTTGGAACGCAGAATAAAAACACACATCTGTCTGGCGTTTTGCTCTTACAAAATTTATAAAGAACTGGAACGGCAACTGAAGTTAAAAAATTTTCCTTTTTCTATAGAGCAGGTATTAAATGCAGTTAAAACAATTTATCAGGCACTGATAATTTTACCACAATCAAAAAAGAAAAAGCTGGTACTCCTGCCCTTGGATGAAATACAAACTCTTATTTTAAAGGCATTTGAAATCAACCCTGTCGTTGGGTGACCTCATTGCGGAAAACAGGAAAATAATCCATGCTCATTTCTGTAAGCAACAATAGGATTTGCCAAACTGTATTTAATATAAGGATGAACTTTCAGTTCATCAACAGTCGCAGTATTAATATTTATTTTCCCGCCGCCGTTGGCAGGCAACAAGAAAACAACACGCCAACGTTGGTGTGATGCGTGAGGTATGTGTTTAGCCACCAACGTCAAATAGTCAATCTCATCTTTATATAAGATTTTTATTGAACAGTTAGATAAGAAGAAATTTTATTATACACTTCCTCCTGTTTTCCGCACTTTCCAATAAATGCACAAAAAATCCTCTGCAACCCATACTGGGTGAGG
>JANOJO010000705.1:0-10862 GCA_031418795.1 Bacteroidota bacterium
AAGAAGCCATTGACCCTTTTACCAAATTAATTTTTATTTGTTCACCCAATAATCCTACCGGGAACAGTATAAACAGGGGGAACATAGAAATCATTCTGAATAATTTTAATGGCCTTGTTGTAATTGATGAAGCGTATATTAATTATTCAAAACAAAAATCATTTATCACTGAGTTGACAGAATTTCCCAATCTTGTTGTATTGCAAACACTCAGTAAAGCCTGGGGGCTTGCAGGCCTGAGACTCGGAATGGCTTATGCTTCTCAACCTATCATTGATCTGATGAACAAAGTGAAGTATCCATACAATATTAATACAGTAACTCAACTGCTGGTTCTGGACGCCCTGAATAATATAGATTGGGTAAATGAACATATAACTATTACGGTTAATGAAAGAGAGAAACTGAAAAATGAATTGCTCAGTCTTTCTTTTATAGAGACAGTTTATCCATCAGATGCAAATTTTTTATTGGTAAAAATGAAAGATGCCAGGAGCATTTATGAGCAGTTATGTAACAAAGGAATTATAGTAAGGGACAGAAGTAAGGTATTATTATGTGATGATTGTTTAAGAATTACGATCGGAACACCAGAGGAAAATAATTTACTGATATATGAACTTTCAAATCTTATAGTAAAATGAAGGAATCATCAAATTTAAGCTCCCCCTTCAGGGGGACAGGGGGCGGCAAAAAAGTTTTATTTATTGACCGGGACGGAACGTTAATAAAAGAAGCACCTCCCGCTTACCAGCTTGATTCGTTTGATAAACTAGTTTTTTATCCCGGCATGTTCACCTGGCTTTCACGAATTGTAAATGAATTTGATTATGAATTAGTGATGCCAACAAATCAGGATGGCTTGGGCACTGCTTCTTTTCCAGAAGAAACATTTTTACCTGTTCACAATTTTGTAATGAAGAATTTAGAAAGTGAAGGAATCATTTTTAAAGATGTGCTGATTGATAAAACTTTTCCTGAAGACAATGCACCCTCCCGTAAACCGGGTACTGGCATGTTTACAAAATATATTGGCAATGCAGAATATGATTTAGCAAACTCTTATGTAATCGGCGACAGAATTACAGATGTGCAGCTTGCAAAAAACCTGGGATGCAAAGCTATCTGGCTGAATAATGAACCAAATCTTGGCAGCACAGAAATAAGCGATACAATAAAATCACTTGAGTCAACAATTGTACTGGAAACAACTGAATGGAAAAAGATTTATGAGTTTTTAAAACTTGGAAACCGTTTTGTAAAACATGAAAGAAATACCAATGAAACAAAAATCAGTATTGAACTCAATCTTGATGGCTCTGGTAAAACTGAAATGAATACCGGGTTGAATTTCTTTAACCACATGCTCGGCCAATTGGGCAGGCATAGCGGTGCAGATTTAAAAATTACTGTGATTGGTGATTTACAAATTGACGAACACCATACCATCGAAGACACAGCCATTGCACTCGGAGAAACATTTGCAAAAGCATTAGGAAATAAAACTGGTATTGAACGATACGGATTTACCTTACCTATGGATGATTGCCTGGCACAGGTAGCAATTGATTTTGGTGGCAGAAGCTGGCTTGTTTGGGATGCAAATTTTTCAAGAGAAAAAATTGGTGATGTACCAACTGAAATGTTTTATCATTTCTTCAAATCATTCAGTGATGCGGCAAAATGTAATTTGAATATAAAAGTGGAAGGTGAAAACGAGCACCATAAAATAGAATCCATATTTAAAGCTTTAGCCAAATCAATAAAGATGGCAGTGAAAAGAGATGTAGAAAATATGCAATTACCGACAACAAAGGGAACGCTGTAGGGTCGGGACGCTGAAAGCGGCCTGAACCGTAAAATAAAATGAGTATAACAATAATAAAATATAACGCCGGCAACATCCAATCTGTTCTTTACGCATTAGAAAGAATTGGTCATACTGCTTCTGTAACAGATAATGCTGATGAAATCAGAGCTGCTGATAAAGTTATTTTTCCCGGTGTGGGTGAAGCAAGTACCGCAATGAATTATTTGCGGGAAAGAAATTTAGACAAACTGATTTGTTCTTTAACTCAACCTGTGCTGGGCATTTGCCTCGGCATGCAACTGATGTGTAAATATTCTGAAGAGAATGATACGGAGTGTTTGGGGATATTTGATGAAGATGTTCTTCGATTCACCCCCCCTCTCCGTCAGAGCTTGTCCCGCTCAGGCAGGAAGAGGGGGCCAGGGGGTGAGGCCAAAGTTCCGCAGATAGGTTGGAATTCTATCTGCAATTTGAAAACAGAGCTATTTAAAAATGTAAAAGAAGAAAGCTATTGTTATTTCGTACACAGTTATTACGCTGCGATTGGTGAGCATTCTATTTCAACTACAAACTATATTCTTCCATACAGCAGTGCTTTGCAAAAAAATAATTTTTACGGTGTGCAGTTTCATCCGGAGAAAAGTGCGGCTGCCGGTGAACAGATTCTTAAAAATTTCTTAGAGCTATGATTGAAAAAAATAAATTTGAATTATGTGAACTTGCAAAGCCCCCTTTAGGGGGTTGGGGGTTTATAATACCAGCAATAGATTTAATAGATGGCAAATGCGTAAGACTTACGCAGGGAGATTATGAACAAAAGAAAATTTATAATGAATACCCACTGGAAGTGGCAAAGCAATTTGAAGATGCAGGATTAAAAAGATTACACCTTGTAGATTTGGACGGGGCGAAAGAAGGCGCAGTAAAAAACTGGAAAGTATTAGAAACAATTGCTGGTAAAACAAATCTTGTAATTGATTTTGGCGGTGGAATTAAAACAGAGAAGGATGTACTGATTGTTTTTGATTCTGGTGCTGCATTGGCAACTGTAGGAAGTACTGCTGTAAAAAATGAAAATGAATTTACCGGTTGGCTTAAAATGTTTGGTGCAAATAAATTTTTATTAGGTGCAGATGTGAAAGATGAAAAAATAGCCATCCATGGCTGGCAGGAAACAACTGAGATTTGGATTTTTGATTTTATAGAAAAATATTTATCGCATGGTGTACGGCAAATATTTTGTACAGATGTAAGTAAAGATGGAAAATTAGAAGGTCCGTCAATCGATTTATATAAAAATATTTTACAAAAATTCCCTGCACTGCATTTCATTGCCAGCGGTGGAGTAAGCTCAATGAATGATTTGGAAGAATTAAAAGAGATTGGTTGTGCAGGAGCAATTGTTGGAAAGGCGATTTATGAAAACAGAATTTCACTGAAGGAATTAAAAATGTTCAATTCTCAATAATCAATGCCTGCCTGCCGGACAGGCAGGTTCAATTTTCAATGAATACAAACTCGAACTATAGAAAAGCTGCAGAACCTCACTTCGGGGGGCAGGGGGGCTTGACTAAAAGAATAATTCCTTGTTTGGATATTAAAGATGGTCGTACAGTAAAAGGAACAAACTTTATAAATCTTCGGGATGCAGGCGACCCGGTGGAGTTAGGTGCTTTGTATGCCCTGCAAGGCGCTGATGAATTAGTCTTTTTAGATATTACTGCAACAGTGGAGAAAAGAAAAACATTATGTGAAATGGCAAACAGGATTGCACATCAAATTAATATTCCATTTACAGTTGGTGGCGGCATCAGTAGTGTGGATGATGTGAGTGTGCTGTTGCAAAATGGCGCAGATAAAATTTCTGTAAACAGTTCTGCATTTAAAAATCCGAAACTTATAAATGAACTTGCAAAAGAATTCGGTAGTCAATGCGTGGTGCTGGCAATTGATACAAAAAAAGAAGAAGATGGGCAGTGGTATGTTTATTTGAATGGAGGCAGAATTAAAACCAATACAAAATGTTTTGATTGGGCAAAGCAGGCTGTTGATTCAGGAGCCGGTGAAATATTGCTGACGTCAATGAATAATGACGGAACTAAAAATGGATTTGCAATAGACATCACTAAATTGCTTTCAGAAAATTTACCCGTACCGATAATTGCTTCTGGTGGTGCTGGCACGGTGGAGCATTTTGCAGAAGTATTTAATGAAGCATCTGCCGATGCAGCATTGGCAGCAAGTATTTTTCATTTTAAAGAAGTAGCTATTCCTGATTTAAAAACCTATTTAAGAAAGAATGATATTAATGTCAGACTCTAAAGCCCCTTTAGGGGTTTGGGGTGCTATACCAGATTTAAAAATGTTTTTATCTAAAAATAAAATTCCAGTAAGATTATGAACCCAGATTTTTCAAAATATTCCGACGGCCTTGTACCTGTCATCATTCAGGACGCAATAAGCCATAAAGTTTTAATGCTCGGCTTTATGAATGAAGCTGCTTTTATAAAAACCAAATCAGAAAATAAAGTAACATTTTACAGCCGTAGCAAACAACGCCTCTGGACAAAAGGTGAAACCAGTAATAATTATTTATTGGTAAATGAAGTTTTAACTGACTGCGATAACGACACTATCTTAATTAAAGCTACTCCTACAGGGCCTGTTTGTCATACCGGCGCCGATACTTGTTTTAATGAAAACAACTCATCCTTTTCTTTAGAAAAATTAGAAGAAGTGATCAGCAACAGAAAAAATAAACCAGTTGATTCTTCTTACACTTCATCTCTTTTTGCAAAAGGAATCAATAAAATTGCACAAAAAGTTGGTGAGGAAGCAGTAGAACTAGTTATTGAAAGCAAGGATGATGATAAAGAAAAATTTCTCAGCGAAGCTGCTGATTTACTTTTCCATTATTTGGTTTTGTTGCAGGCAAAAAATTATAAACTGAATGATGTGGTTGAAGTGTTGAGTGCAAGACATAAATAATGAAAGCAAATATTTCTTTACACTAAAACACCTTTCAAACATTAACCAAATTTTTTTATCCCGCATTTCTATTCACACCTGTTAATAATTAATTTTAGGAATTGATTGATATAAGTCTTTATTTTAATCACAGATGGGTAAAGCACTTGTAAAAGTACTGGTGCTGTGAAAAAAAATCCGGCTTCTACCCTATACCGGCATTTAGAAATAATAAAATGTAGCGCATTGACAGAAACGATTATCAACCTCGAAACAGTAAACCCTATCGAGTTCTTTGGCGTAAACAACGGCAAACTCGACATTCTGAAAAAGAAATTTCCCCTGCTAAAAATTCTCTCACGGGGTACCCAGCTCAAACTCAGCGGCTCGCCTGAACAGGTAACTTCTGCTCAGGAAAAAATTGTACTCATTGTACAATACTTAGAACGTAACGGGCACATGAGTCAAAATTATTTTGAGCAGGTGCTTGGCGGCGATGATGCAGAAGCGGTGGACAATTTTGTGGATCGAAATCCAAATGATGTTTTGGTATTTGGCCCCAATGGCAAATCGGTTCGTGCAAGAACAGCCAATCAGAAAAAATTAGTTCAGATGATGGAGAAGAATGATATCGTGTTTGCTATTGGCCCTGCTGGTACAGGAAAAACTTATACAGCCGTTGCACTTGCCGTAAGAGCCTTGAAGAATAAAGCTGTCAAAAAAATTATTCTTACCCGTCCCGCCGTTGAGGCAGGAGAAAACCTGGGTTTTCTTCCCGGCGATTTGAAAGAAAAAATAGATCCATACCTGCGGCCATTGTATGATGCACTTGATGATATGATACCTGCCGACAAGCTGGGTTATTATATGAGTACAAGGACTATTGAAATAGCGCCGCTTGCTTATATGCGTGGCCGTACATTGGACAATGCGTTTATCATATTGGATGAAGCACAAAACTCCACCGATTTGCAGTTGAAAATGTTTTTAACACGCATTGGCTCCAGTGCAAAAGCAATCATTACCGGCGACGTTACACAGGTGGATTTGCCAAGAAACCAGCGAAGCGGTTTGCAAAAAGCTGCACGCATTTTAAAAAACATTGATGGCATTGCCCATATTGAACTGGATGAAGATGATGTGGTACGTCACCGCCTGGTGAAGTATATTCTGCGGGCTTATGATAAAGAAAAGAAAGAAGAGGATAAAAGAGAAAATCCGCCACGGCAATAAGGCAACCAAAGATTTATTACTTTGCAGGAATGAAAAAGTTAATTCAACTCACTTCATTCCTGTTTTTGTTTTTATACAGTTGTAATGATGCAGGAAATAATGCTTCACCACAATCAGAAAATGATATTGATGCAGCCAGGAATTTTATCAGGGCAGCGCTGGATGGCGACTATGAAAAAGGAAAAAAAATGTTGGTGAGTGATTCCACCAATTTCCAATATTTTGAAGAATATGAAAAATCGCATGCAAAAATGGATGCGGCAGAAAAAAAGAAATATAAAAACGCATCTATAAATGTGCATGCCGTAACTCCGGTAAATGATTCAACCACCTTTGTTATTTATTCCAATTCTTATCAAAACAATCATGATACACTGAAGCTGATGAAAACCGCCGGGCAGTGGATAGTGGATTTAAAATACCTCTTCAATCAGGATATGGATACACTTCTGCATTCAATTAATAAAAAGGATACGCTGAAATGATAAAGAACTTTTTATTAGTAGCACTTGGTGGTGGCGTGGGCAGCATGTTGCGATATGCCATACAAAAAATAATGCAGCCACAATCAACGGATGTTTTTCCCACCGCTACCTTTTTAGTAAACATTGCCGGTTGTTTTCTTATTGGCATATTCTGGGGCTTATTTTCACGTTCAGAAAACTGGAGCTATGAAATGAAACTGTTACTGATGACTGGTTTGTGTGGAGGCTTCACCACTTTCTCTGCATTTACATTGGAAGGCATTGGATTATTAAAAGAAAATAAAACTGGTTTATTCCTGGCCTACACCGCTGGCAGTGTATTATTAGGTTTGCTTGCAACTTATATTGGTATTCGTTTAGTAAAATAAAATATTTTATGGTTACTGTTCTTCATCCCTGGCATGGCGCCCATTACGGCAATAAATCGCCGGAGATTGTAAATGCAATAATTGAAATACCACAAGGCAGCCGGGCAAAATATGAAGTGGATAAAGAAACCGGATTACTGAGACTTGACCGTGTTATTTATTCTTCTTTTCATTATCCCATCAATTATGGTTTTATTCCACAAACATTGGGTCAGGATGGCGACCCGCTGGATATACTTGTGTTTTGTTCTCAATCCATTCAACCACTCTGTTTAGTTGAAAGCAATGTAATTGGTAATATGCAAATGATAGATACTGGCACAGTGGATGACAAGATAATTGCTGTGGCTGCACATGACCCATCTGTGAATCATATAAAAAGTGTGGATGAACTGCCACCACATTTTATTGCCGAACTGAAAAATTTTTTTGAACAATACAAAGTGCTGGAAAATAAAAAAGTGGAGATTGATAATTTTCAGAATAAAACAATTGCTTTTAAGATATTGAATGAGGCAATTGAGTTGTATAAGGAAAAGTTTATGGGTTAAATATTTTAAAGGTTTAATGGTTCAATTGTTTAATTGTTTTATGTTACTGAGTGTAGCTTATTCTTTTTTTTATATAAATTTTTTATCCTTTGCCTTTAATTTATCAGCATTTTACAACTAACATGCTTCACCAAAAAAACATGAAACAGAAAATGACAACAGAAATTTTGCTGATGATATTATTCATTGGCCTTGCCGCCGGTATCTTAAGTGGCCTTGTTGGTGTTGGTGGTGGCATCATTATGGTACCTGCCTTAATATTTTTTTTAGGCTATACCCAGCACCAGGCTCAGGGCACATCATTGGGTGTACTTACATTGCCGGTAGTCATTATTGCATCCATTTATTATTATCATCAATGCCAGAAAATGGGAACACCCATGGACTTAAGAGTGATTGGTGTGCTTGCAATTGGCTTTTTATTGGGCGGTTATTTCGGCAGCAAGCTGGCTATTTCTTTAAATACAGAAACATTAAAAAAAATATTTTCCATTGTACTGTTTTACACAGCATTCAAAATGCTCGGCTGGGATCTATTAATTATAAAATGGGTAAAAGGAATTTTTGCATGAAAAAATTTTTTCTGTACTTATGTTTTTTTGTGTCGCCTTATTTTTCACAGGCACAAGCTCCATTACAATCCATACTGAAATCCTATTTCCGCACCCATCCTTTCGAAATGCGTTTCAGCAGTTTTATTATTTCACTTCAGCAGGATCCCTGGTTTACTATAAAAGAATATAACCGCAGAACGGATACAACTTTCTTTTTCCTTACTGGTGTTTATAAAAATTTTAACCCGTTTAAATATGAAGCAAAAGAAGTAAGACTGATAGTGGCAGAACAGGAATTAATTCATACCGATTCACTGAAAACAGTGGATACCATTATTAATATTCAATTGTTAGGAATTACAGATACAAGCATTTCAAACCACGCTGCACTTGCAAAAGAATATGCCCGTTTTTTTCGAAATCATTCCTCAGGTTTTTGGAAAAGCAGTTATGACAGGGCATTGAAAGGAAATAAAACAATCGCCGAGGTTAGCAATTTATTTATTTATCCTTTTTCCATTTCACCAGTTACCGTTGCCTGGGGACTGATGCCGGATACAAAAGAATTTACATTTTCCATCACCATCCGTTGCAAAGTGAAACAAAATATTGCCGACCTCATTTTAACGCCTGATGGATTATGATGATAAACAGGTGTGAATATTTTCAATGCCTGCATCATAGAATTTGAAATTAGCTATTTTCACCCCGTGGATAAATACCAACATATAAGCGACCAGCAACTGCTTGAAAAATTTTATGCCGGCAGGGATAATGCCTGGCTGGGAATACTACTGCAACGATATACCTTGCTGCTGCTGGGTGTGTGCATGAAGTACCTGAAAAATGAAGAACTTGCAAAAGACAGTGTACAGCAAATTTTTTTGAAAGTAATAACCGAATTGCATAAATATAAAGTTGACTATTTTAAAAGCTGGGTGTATATGGTGGCAAAAAATCATTGCCTGATGCAACTGAGAAATAAACCGGGAAAAAATAATCTTGAATTAAGTGAAAAAATTGCAGCTACTGATGAAACAACAGATAAGCAACAACTATTACAGGATGAAAAAACTTACACGCTGATGTCAGTTGCTTTACAGGAACTGAACCGGGAGCAGCAACAATGTGTAACTTTGTTTTACCTGCAAAAGAAAAGTTATTCAGAAATAAGTGAAGCAACCGGTAACACCATGATGCAGGTAAAAAGTCATATTCAGAATGGAAAAAGAAACCTGCGTATTTTAATTGAAAAGAAAATGAACGATTCGCAAAATGAACGATAATTTAAAAAACATATTATCCAATCTTTCAACAGATGTTGATCAGGAAACGCTGATGAAATACCTGCAGGGAAAACTTTCTGAAGAACAGAAGAATGAAGTGGAGAAAAAAATGCTCGACAGTAATTTTGATGATGATGCACTGGAAGGCCTGCAGGAAATAAAAAATACCGGAAACATTAGTTCAGTAGTTGAACAACTGAACCGTGATCTTCAAAGAAGATTAAAGAAAAAGAAACTACGAAGGGAACAGCTTCGTTTTAAAGATCAACCATGGCTTTATATTACCATCATACTTATTTTACTGCTTGTAGTTGTCTGCTACTTCGTTATCCAACGCCTTTTGCAGAACAATTAATGCTTCATTCATGAATTTATTCACATTCTGTTCTTACTTCGTAAAAAACAATACCGTTGCAAAGCAAGTTTTTCGACAGATATTTTAAATTAAAAAATTATTGCTGTGAGCCTCATATCCTTAAGGTGATTGTGTGGTTTTTACTAATGCGAAAAACTATGCGGTACAGGTTCTGAATATTACTTTTGTTTTTATTCTTACAATCTCCGATGAAAACCAATCAGAAATCCGGCAAATGAAAAATCATAACAACCGTACCCCCGGATTCATTCTGTAAACTTCCTCCAATACTCCTGTGATTAATTTTCTGTTTTAAATCCAAACCCTCCGGGTCGGCATTGTTTATCTAAAAAATAAAACGATGTTGAAAACTAAATTCTTAAAAACTGGTTTTTTTTGCCAGGGCCTGATTCTTGTAGCTGTTACCGGAAAAATTAATTTCGGTAATGCACTGCTCAACCTGCATACAGCAAAGCCAGTTTATAACTCATCCTTACCTTTTACTATTAATGATGGTTTTGAAAATGAATCATCAGATAATACAACAATCGGTATCAATCCTGGTGTTGAAATTTTTTCAAAAAAATATATTCGTTTAAATGAGTCGTTGCTCAAAAAACTAAATGAGCAAAATCAGCACCATTTTAAAATAATGGACCAGGTATTTCAAAAATATCAACTGCCTTTACAACTGAAATACTTAGCTGTAGTAGAATCAAAATTAAAATCAACGGCAACATCCAAAGCCGGCGCCAAAGGTTATTGGCAACTGATGCCGGTTACTGGCAGGTCGCTTGGCTTAACTATTAATGAACAGCGGGATGATAGAACACATTGCTACAAGAGCACTGTTGCTGCGGCAAAATATTTAAAAGAGCTTCATTTAAAATTTAACGACTGGTTGCTTGTCTTAGCTGCATATAATGGCGGTGCAGGTTCTGTTTATAAAGCCATAAAAAAATCTGGCAGCAGGGATTTTTGGAAACTGCAATACTTTCTTCCGCTTGAAACAAGAATGCATGTGAAAAAATATATCAGCACACATTATTATTTTGAAGGGAATGGCAGTTTGACTACTTTAAGTAAAAAAGAGACAGAAGATCATTTAGCGGATGCAGAAAAATTTTTGAAATCTTTTCAGAAAACTGATGTACACAATGGTAACGCAGAATTATCTAATCCAGGAAATAAAATAGTCAGTAAATGGATTGTTATTGTCAGAAATGAAAAGAAACTTAACCTGATTGCCAAAA
>JANOJO010000706.1:0-3627 GCA_031418795.1 Bacteroidota bacterium
ATTGATAACTACATTCGCTTTAATCTCAAATTCTTTTCCATCAAAACTATCTTTTGCTTTTACTCCGCATACTTTTCCATTCACTTTCATCAATCCTTCCACACTTATATAATTTATTACAGTAGCACCATGATCAACTGCTGTCATTGCAAGGTGAATGGCAAGCCTTGCATCATCAAACTGACCGTCATGATATAAAACTCCTCCACGTAAATCTTCTTCATCCAGATTGGGTGCTAATGCAAGAGTTTCTTCTTTATTTAAAAATTGGGAAGGGCCAAAACCCAGACTACCCGCCATCCAGTCATAGACTTTTAACCCAATTCCATAAAAAGGATTTTCCCACCATTTATAATTCGGAATAACGAAGGCTTGATTTTTTACCAGGTGTGGTGCGTTTTTTTTCAGCAGACCTCTTTCTTTCAATGCCTCCATCACCAGTTTAAGATTTCCCTGTTGCAGATAGCGTACGCCACCATGTACCAGTTTTGTACTACGACTTGATGTGCCTTTTGCAAAATCATGTTTCTCCAGCAAAATTGTTTTGCATCCTCTTGATGCAGCATCTACTGCAATGCCCAGGCCTGTGGCTCCACCGCCGATGATGCAGATATCAAATTCAGTTGTGTTTCTTAACTCCTCTATCATTCTTTCTCTATTCATTCATTCTTTTTATTTGATTGGCGTAGAAATGCTCAACTATCAATGATCAATGTTCAATTCTCATTTTTAAAGACCGCCCATACTTGAACATTGATCATTGAATATTGAGCATTGATCATTTTTCCTAATTAACCATTCGCCCAACTAATAGCCGCATTCACCGACCGCTGCCATCCCTTCACCAATTCATTTCTTTTATCATCTTTCATAGATGAAGTAAATTCTTTATCCACCTGCCATTGTTTTTGAATCTCTTCAACATTTTTCCAAAAGCCTACAGCAAGACCGGCTAAATATGCTGCACCCAATGCGGTTGTCTCTGTTACTTTTGGCCTGATAACTTTTGTATTCATTATATCACTCTGAAACTGCATCAAAGCATTATTAATTGTTGCGCCGCCGTCCACTCTCAGTTCGGAAATAGAAATTCCTGAATCGGCTTCCATGGCTTTCAGTACATCATAGGTTTGATAAGCTATACTGTCCAGAGCAGCTTTTGCCAAATGAGCATTACTGCTTCCTCTTGTCAATCCAAAAATACTGCCTCTTGCATGTTGGTTCCAGTGTGGGGTACCAAGCCCGGCAAATGCAGGAACAATATAAACTCCATCGGAATCTTTTACTGTCGCTGCCAGGGTTTCTACTTCAGATGAGTTGCGGATAATTTTTAAACCATCTCTCAGCCATTGTACTACGGCGCCGGCAATAAAGACACTTCCTTCCAATGCGTATTCTGTTTTACCATCTATCTGCCAGGCAATCGTCGTCAATAAATTATTTTTTGAAGCAATGGCTTTTGTTCCTGTATTCATCAGCATAAAACACCCGGTGCCATATGTATTTTTTACCATACCGGGCTGTGTACACATTTGTCCAAACAATGCGGCTTGCTGATCACCGGCAATACCGGCAATGGGAATATTTACTTCAGAAATATTATTTCCTGTTGTTCCATAAATTTTACTGGATGCGTTTACTTCCGGTAACACTGATTTTGGAATATTAAATAGTTTCAGTAAATCATTATCCCATTTACAGGTATGTATATTCAGCAACATGGTTCTTGATGCATTTGATACATCTGTAACATGCACTGCGCCGCCGGTTAATTTCCATACCAGCCATGAATCAATGGTGCCAAAAGCCAGTTCACCATTTTCTGCTTTTGTTCTTGCACCGGGTACATTGTCCAGTATCCATTTCAATTTTGTGCCGGAGAAATAGGCATCAATCACCAATCCTGTTTTTTGCTGAATCATTTCTTTATTGCCTGCTGCTTTCAGTTCATCACAATAAGCAGCGGTTCTTCTGTCTTGCCATACTATGGCATGATAAATGGGGTTGCCTGTACTTCGTTCCCACACCACAGTTGTTTCCCGCTGGTTGGTAATGCCGATAGAAGCAATTTGTTTCATGGTGATGTTTGCTTTGGCTACTGCTTCGGCCATGGTGCCAAACTGTGTACTCCAAATTTCTTCCGCATCATGCTCCACCCATCCGGGTTGTGGAAATATTTGTTTGAATTCTTTTTGCGCCGTGCTGATGATATTTCCTTTTTTATCAAAAACAATAGTGCGGCTGCTGGTAGTGCCCTGGTCCAGGGCAAGAATGTATTGGGACATGTAAAACTTTTGTGGAAGATAGTAAAAGTTAGGATGGACTACCGGGGAATAAATCAATCTTCTTCTTTTTTCATTTCCCATTTTCCGGTATTCAAGTATTCTAAATCACCTCCGCTATCTGATTCTGTTTTTTCAACCATTTCCCATTCTCCTGAAAATTGATTTAGTTTTTCATCAAAGGAACCTGAGTAATGAATTTCCGGGTGAGATCTTGTTTCATCATTTATTATATTGCCTTGTTCGTCTATTTGATAAAAAAAAGGATATTGTTTTGTGAAATTAATGAAAGCATTTTCTACAAAACCTTTTATTGTGGCTTTTTGTAATTCTGCGCCAACTCCATCATAATCTACACTGGTTCCTTCAAACTGTTCATCATCCTTCGTAATAAAAAACATAAACCAGCATTTTTCATTATACAAATTATTGCCATATTCAGGGCCATAGGTATAAAACCCTTTCCAGGTTCCAGTCATTGAAATTTTCTTATTCATTTCTGAAAATTATTAAATCAATTTGACTTGTGATTAGTAAATATTGAAACAATAAATTCTAAAAACTCAACCGGAAACTTCCAAACACACCAAACTTTTTACTGGCTTCTACCGGAAGCGGCGTAGGCAATACTCTCCAGATAAAATCAAGACGCAGCACTTTTAAAATATTATCAATGCCAGTTCCCAGTTCTAAATAAGTTTTTCCATCAAGTGTTTGAAAACCATGACCGGTTTTAAAGTTGAGTGCTTTGTTGGCATCACTTAAACTGCCCCAGAGTGTTTTGATAGTATAAAACTGGCGGAATTTTAATTTGGGAATAAAACGGAAAATGCCATTGCCGATATTATGCTCAAAGGTGATACCTGCATATTTATCATGTACAAATTCGTATTTGTTCATCAGGCTGAATGCATATTTATTATAATAGTACATTTCATTGCCAGGCGCAATATCAAGAAAAGTATATGGAAGGGTTCCAAATGTTTTTCCTCCATACACATAAAATTCTATACTGCCGAATGGTGGCAATTTGATATAATCAGTTACACTGCCAGACAACTTTGTATAGTTGTAAGCACTTTTTCCCACGCCGGAGATGCCTTTTGTTATTCTGAATTCAGGAATCGGGTAGGGACTGCCGATACTGGTACGAAAAAAATTGTTTTCTAAAAATTTTTCCAGGTATGCAAAACGTAATCTTAAGGAAACTTCAAAAGTTCTTAGTGCCTTTCCATTTACAACAGCGAAAGAATCTTTAGGCGGGATGTTTTGTAAAGGATTAAACTGTTTATGTGTTGCTGACAGGAAACCGGAGAACCCTGCTTTTGTTTCATGAAAAAATTCA
>JANOJO010000707.1:0-7690 GCA_031418795.1 Bacteroidota bacterium
GTTGAAAGTTTCCGTGATGCCAATACAAGAATTAATAACCGTCCCGAGTGGATGGTCATGCAATATATACCTGTAATTCCACCCGAATTACGCCCGTTGGTTCCATTGGATGGCGGCCGTTTTGCTTCTTCTGATCTGAATGATCTGTACCGCCGTGTTATTATCCGTAATAACAGGTTAAAAAGATTATTGGAAATTAAGGCGCCCGAAGTAATTCTTCGTAATGAAAAACGGATGTTGCAGGAAGCCATTGATTCATTATTTGATAACTCAAGAAAATCAAATGCAGTGAAAGCCGAAGGTGGCCGTGCATTAAAATCATTGAGTGATGTATTAAAAGGTAAACAAGGACGTTTCCGTCAGAACTTGTTGGGAAAACGTGTTGATTACTCCGGTCGTTCTGTAATTGTAGTAGGACCAGAATTAAAATTGCATGAGTGTGGTTTGCCAAAAGATATGGCTGCAGAATTGTTCAAACCATTTATCATCCGCAAACTGATTGAAAGAGGTATTGTAAAAACAGTAAAGAGTGCAAGAAAATTAGTTGATAAAAAAGAAGCAGTGGTTTGGGATATTCTTGAAAATATTTTAAGAGGTCACCCGGTTATGCTAAACCGTGCACCCACACTTCACCGTTTATCAATACAGGCGTTTCAACCAAAATTGATTGAAGGAAAAGCGATACAACTTCACCCATTGGTTTGTTCTGCGTTCAACGCCGACTTTGATGGTGACCAGATGGCCGTTCACGTTCCGCTTAGTCATGCTGCAGTATTAGAAGCTCAGTTATTAATGCTGGCTTCACATAATATTTTGAATCCGCAAAACGGAACTCCAATTACACTTCCGTCACAGGACATGGTGTTAGGTCTGTATTATCTTACAAAAGGTAAAAAAAGTATAGGTACAGATACTGTTCGTGGTGAGGGCATGAAGTTTTATAATGCCAGCGAAGTTATCATTGCATATAATGAACGTATCATTGATATGCATGCCTGGATAAAAGTAAAAGCAAATGTGCGGGAGAACGGAGAAATATTAAATAAACTGATTGACACAACAGTTGGCCGGGTTATTTTCAACCAGCATGTACCTGCTGAAGTTGGATATGTAAATGCCTTGCTTACAAAAAAGAACCTGCGGGAAATTATTGGTGACATTTTAAAAATAACCAATACTCCAAAAACAGTAAAATTTCTTGATGATATAAAACGACTTGGATTCCGTACAGCTTTCGAGGGTGGTTTATCATTTAATATTAATGACCTTGTTATACCAGCAGCAAAAGATGAACTTCTTGCGCAGGCAAAAAGCGAAGTAGATGATGTATGGGAAAGTTATAATATGGGTCTTATTACAAACAACGAACGGTATAACCAGATAGTTGACATCTGGAGCCGGGTGGATACACGCATTACTGAAACTTTGATTCGTGAAATGAGTGCAGACAGGCAGGGCTTCAATTCAGTATTTATGATGCTCGATTCTGGCGCAAGAGGTAGCAAGCAACAGGTAAAACAGCTTGCCGGTATGAGAGGATTGATGGCGAAGCCAAGAAAATCTGGTTCAACAGGAAGTGAAATTATTGAGAACCCGATTCTTTCCAACTTCAAAGGTGGATTGAATGTATTGGATTATTTTATTTCAACACACGGTGCCCGTAAAGGTCTTGCCGATACAGCCCTGAAAACAGCCGATGCAGGTTATCTAACCCGTCGATTGGTAGATGTGGCGCAGGATGTTGTTATCACTGAAGAAGATTGCGGTACACTTCGTGGCATTGCAACAAGTGCATTAAAAGATAATGAAGATGTAATTGAACAATTGAGTGATCGTATTGAAGGCCGTACATCATTACATGATGTTTATGATCCGCAAACTGAGGAGTTGATTATTCATGGGGGTAATGAAATAACAACTGAAATTGCAAAAAGAATAGAGGACAGTGGTGTTGAAATTGTTGAAATCCGTTCTGTACTTACCTGCGAAAGCAAACGTGGCTGTTGTGTAAAGTGCTATGGAAAAAATTTGGCTACAGGAAATATTACACAAAAAGGTGATGCGGTAGGTATCATTGCTGCACAATCAATTGGTGAGCCGGGTACACAGCTTACACTTCGTACATTCCACGTGGGTGGTGTGGCTGGTTCTGCTACTGTAGAATCAACTTTGGCTGCCAAGTTTGATGGCACAGTTCAGTTTGATGGCTTGCGCACTGTAATTATTGAAAATAATGAAGGTGCAAAAGTGCAGATTGTAATTGGTCGTACCGGCGAGATAAGAATTATGGATGTGAAGAATGATCGTTTACTCATTACCAACAATATTCCTTACGGGGCTACATTGAATGTGAAAGATGGCCAGAAAGTGCATAAAGGTGATGTGCTCTGTACATGGGATCCGTTCAACAATGTAATCATGGCCGAGATTAACGGTAAAATAAAATTTGATAATGTAATTGAAGGCGTTACTTACCGCGATGAATCTGATGAACAAACAGGCCATAGAGAAAAAGTGGTAATTGAAACAAGAGATAAAACAAAAATTCCACAATTGGTTGTTGAAGGAAAAGAGAATAAATCTTACAACCTTCCTACAGGCAGCCATATTGTGATAGAAGAACATGATGATGTAAGAGCCGGCCAGGTAATTGTAAAAATTCCAAGGATACTGGGTAAGCTTCGGGATATTACCGGCGGTCTGCCACGGGTAACAGAATTGTTTGAAGCAAGAAATCCCGGTAATCCTTCTATTGTTTCTGAAATAGATGGCGTGGTAACTATGGGTGCTATCAAACGTGGTAACCGTGAGATTATCATTGAAGCAAAAGATGGTATTCAGAAAAAATATCTTGTACCGCTTACAAGACAAATTCTTGCACAGGATGGCGACTTTGTAAAAGCAGGTAATGCATTATCAGATGGTCAAACATCTCCGCAGGATATTCTTTCTATCTCAGGACCGTTTGCAGTACAGCAGTATGTTGTGAATGAAATTCAGGAAGTATATCGCTTACAGGGTGTAAGAATTAATGATAAACACATTGAAGTAATCGTACGCCAGATGATGCGCAAAGTAAGCATTGTGGATCCGGGGGATACAAAATTCTTAGAAGAAGACCTGGTTGACAAGTTTGAATTTGTAGAAGAGAATGACTGGGTTTATGATAAAAAAATTGTAACTGATTTTGGCGAATCAACCAAGCTGCGTACCGGCCAGGTAGTAAGCCTGCGTGAAGTGCGTGAAGAAAATTCTATACTCAGAAGAAATGATAAGAAGTTAATAGAATTCCGTGATGCACATCCTGCCACATCATCACCAACATTGCTGGGTATTACAAAAGCTTCATTGGGTGTACAGAGTTGGATATCGGCAGCCTCATTCCAGGAAACAACCAAAGTACTTTCTTCTGCAGCCATTCATGGTAAAACAGATGAAATGCTTGGCCTGAAAGAGAATGTAATCACCGGCCATCCGATTCCTGCTGGTACTGGGTTGCGTGAATTTGAAAGTATGATAGTTGGCAGCAAGGAAGAATATGAATTGTTGCAAAACACCAGGGAGGCGATGACATTTGATGAAGAAGAATAAAGTTTGCAGTTTATAGTTCTGTGTTCAAATTTTGAAAATACTTTTAAGGAGCAAATGAAAATTTTGCTCCTTTTTCATTAAAGTATAGATGTTTGCAACTCATGACTCTGAACTCATGACTCTGAACTCACTTCTTCCCTGTTAACTGTTTCCTAAATACCTGATTGATTATATTTGCCCGCCGGGCATTTTTTAACTTGCAAAAAAGTTTTCATGAATAAAAGTTTACTCTCCCTGAACATTGTATTACTGGCAGCGGTTGCAGTATTATTTTATCTTTTTTTCAATAATAAAGAAAACGGCAGTACTTCAGGCAGGGGAAAAAATGATTCTGACTCTGCAGTTAAAATTTTTAATGTTGCCTATTTTGATATGGATTCCATCGAATCAAATTTTTCATTGTTTAAAGACATGCAGCGGGAGGTGAGCAAAAAAGAAGACAGCATTAATACGGTGCTTAGTTCGGCCCGAATGAATTTGCAAAGCAAATACAAAAAATACCAGGGGCTGGGCGCCACCATGACACCCGAGCAGGTAAAAGTTGCAAGTGATGAATTGCAACAAATGGATATGGCAATAAAGAATACCGAAATGTCGCTTAATCAATCCTTTCAAAGTTTTTATATGAACAAGCAGCAGGAAGTAATTACACAGATTAAAAAATACTGCATTGAATTTAATAAAGATGGAAAATATTCTTTCATTATTGCCAACGAACCCGGACTGGTTTATTATAAAGACACAGCTTATAATGTTACTTCAGATTTATTAAAAGGACTAAATGCCTTGTACGAAAAGCAAAAGAAAAACTGATTTCAATTTTTTTTTAAATACCACTCCCCACCACAAACGGGGAGTTTTTCTTTTGATGGCAGAATAAACTGAATTACTTATCTTGAACACAAAACCAACGCTATGGCAGAACAACAGGCTTCATTCAAACAATCACTTGGCTTATTTGATGCTACTATGATTGTAGCCGGATCCATGATTGGCTCCGGAATATTTATTGTAAGTGCAGATATTACACGCAATGTTGGCAGCGCAGGCTGGCTGATAGCAGTGTGGCTCATCACTGGATTTATGACGATAACCGCTGCGGTTAGTTATGGTGAGTTGAGTGGCATGTATCCAAAAGCAGGGGGTCAGTATGTTTATCTGAAAGAAGCTTTCAATCCATTGGCAGGATTTTTATACGGCTGGAGTTTTTTTGCAGTCATACAAACTGCAACGATTGCAGCAGTAGGAGTGGCGTTTAGCAGATTTACGGCTTATTTAATTCCTGAAGTTGGAGAAAGCAATATTTTAATTGATTTAAATTTTATTAAAATATCAGCGGCACAAATACTTGCGGTGGCATTGATTCTTTTTCTTACATATACAAATACTAAAGGGATACAAGGTGGTAAATTTATACAAACAACATTTACAACAATTAAACTGCTTTCATTATTTGGATTAATAATTCTTGGGTTCTTACTGGCAAAACAAAGTTTTTGGAGTGAGAATATGGATACAGGTTTTACGGCATTGAAGGATATTGGAACAAAAAATGAAAGTGGTGAATTAGTGCCAACAAGCTGGACTTCCATTTCAGGTAAAGCATTAATGGGAGCAATTGCAGTTGCAATGGTAGGTTCTATATTCAGCAGTGATGCGTGGAATAATGTAACCTTTATTGCCGGTGAAATTAAAAACCCTAAACGAAATATCGGCCTTGCTCTTTTCATGGGTACTTTAATTGTTACTATTATTTATGTATCTGCAAATCTTATGTATTTAAATGTGCTGCCGTTGCAGGGTATTGCTTTTCCGGAAGGAGAAAGAGTGGCAGTAGCAGTATCAAATCAGATTTTTGGAAACAATGGCGCCATAATAATTGCAGTGATGATTATGATTTCAACATTTGGATGCAACAACGGATTGATACTTGCAGGCGCCAGAGTTTACTATACAATGGCAAAAGACAGATTGTTTTTTAAACCAGCAGGTGAACTGAACAAAAATGCTGTGCCGCAATGGGCTTTATGGGCGCAGGCTATTATGGCATGCCTGTTATGTTTTAGCGGCAGCTATGGCGATCTGCTGACGATGGTTTCTTTTGTTGTTGTAGTATTTTATATGTTAACTATTATAGGAATATTTGTACTACGTAAAAAGAAACCTGATCTGGAAAGGCCTTATAAAGCATTTGGCTATCCTGTTTTACCAATCATTTACATTGTACTCGCAATAGCTTTCTGTACTGGTTTGTTAATCTACTCAACAAAGTATTCAGTGTGGGGATTAATCATTGCACTTGCAGGTATTCCCATTTACTATATCGCAGTAGCCACCAGAAAAAAATCTAATGCCTGATTTTTATGAATGAATTGCAATCCATTTTTGAAAAGATTGAAAAAATAAAAGTTGGTGTGATTGGCGATACCATGCTGGATACTTATATCTGGGGAAAAGTAGATCGTATTTCACCCGAAGCGCCGGTGCCTATTGTTAGTTTGCATCATAAAGAACAACGCATCGGAGGTGCAGGCAATGTGGGATTGAATTGCAGAAGCCTGGGTGCAGAAGTTTTTTTATTAAGTGTAATGGGTGATGATGATGATGCAGCAATTCTCGAAAAACTATTACAGGAAAAACAAATTGACATAAACTACCTGGTAAAAAGTAAAAACAGAATTACTACAAACAAAACAAGAATACTCAGCCGCAATCAGCAGATGATGCGGTTGGATGCTGAAGTAACCAATGATCTTGCCAGGCACGATGAGGATTTGGTACTGACCCAGCTTGAAAAATTTATTGCTCAGCAAGATCCTGACATTTTAATTTTTGAAGATTACAATAAGGGTGTGTTGACAGAAAAACTTATTGCAGATGCAATTGCATTGTGCAAACAGTCTGGTATTATAACAGCAGTGGATCCTAAAAGAAAAAATTTTTTCAGCTATAAAGGTGTGGATATTTTTAAACCCAACCTGAAAGAAGTAAAAGAAGCGCTGAACAAATTATTTGATGAAGCTGATCTTTATTTGCTCAGGGATATTCATCTTGAACTTCAGCAACAGTTGCAGCATGAAATTTCTTTAATTACTCTTTCTGATAAAGGAATTTTTTACCAGCAGGATGAAAATGCAGCTATCATTCCCAGCCATTATAGAAATATTGCTGATGTATCAGGCGCTGGTGATACAGTGATTGCAGTGGCTTCGCTTGTTTATACTGTTACAAAAAATGCACAACTGATGGCAGAGATAGCCAATATAGCCGGCGGATTAGTTTGCGAGGAAGTAGGAACTATTGCAATTGAAAAAGAAAAACTTTTAAAAGAATGTGAAGTGTTGCTTTAACCCCCAAACCCGGCCCCCTAAATCCCCCGAAGGTGAACCGCCATCACACAAATCAACTTTTTTGATCACTTGTAAATTTTGAGAGTTCTATTGAACAAGGTCTAATCAATAATTCAGGGCTGTGTACAGGTAAGTCCCCTTTAGGGGATTTAGGGGTTTACTCTCCGTTAGTGGTTCTTCAATTCACCCTTTGCAGCTTTTTTTATTATTCCTTCAAAATCTACCAGCACATCAAAGAAAATTTTTACCAACGTAAAAATCAAGATAAAAACTTTGCCTGCACCAAAACTAAGAAATATGCTTCCAACAATCACCGTGAACTGTTGTATAAAAATTCTGCCATAAGGTTGAAACATGATATAACCAAGTGAAGCAGTTCTGTATTCGCCACTCAGAATATAATCATTGGTCATCCTGAAAGCGTAACTCACAATAAAAACAGAAAGCATAATTCCCGCATCGTACGTTATCAGTTTTGGTATTTTAGAAAAAAAGTTTAAAAAACCAATTCCATTTTCTGCTCCAATACCTGACATGGCAAAAAACATTCCCATTTGTATAGATACAAACATGCCGTAATGAACCAGGAAAAATAACATAAAGAAAATAGCGGGTTGCTTTGTTTTCACATCGCTTTGATTCGTCCAGTCGTCTTTTTTCTTTATGGAGCCGGTGATGCCCATTTTCAGCAGTGTAAAGAAACCTATGATGATTGTTTCAAGACAATAGACGAGAAACACTTCTTTAGG
>JANOJO010000708.1:0-5340 GCA_031418795.1 Bacteroidota bacterium
GTGCCTGCATTTTGAAATGTAACCTGCCCTGTTTGCTGCGTTACATCAAAATTTCCTACCAGGCACAGGTTGGAAGTATCAGTAGTTACCTGAAGCCATTTAAATCCTGATGCAAGATTATGTGTAACCCTATCCGTTAAAAATCCATTTTTATACAAAGGATGAAACCGAAGTTTTAATAATGCGCTGTAGATATTATATAGACGCTGGCGGCTTATGTTTTGCAGATAATCCCAGCGGATGGGTTTTGGATCAAGCCTGCAGTTATTATTCACTGTGCCATTGGTACAATGATTGATACTGTAATCATAACCCATTTCTCCAAACTGCCAGATCATTTTCGGGCCGGGTATCATTGTAAAATAGGCAGCACACATTTCCATTCTTTTTAAAGCAGTAGAAAGTTCTTTTGTATTGTACGAACCCGATGTATTTCCAAAATTCAAATTCCTGTACATCATTCTTTCTTCATCATGGCTTTCCATGTAGGTAATTAAATGCGGCTGCGACCAGTTTCTTACTTTAAAAATTCCATATTCAAAATTGGAAGTGGCCACCCATCCCATAGCGGCTTCAGAAAAATTGTAATTGCTGTTTCCCCATAACAACATACCGTAATTTGATAATTCAATTTCTTCTGAGTTTACAGCAAAGTGTTCAAGTATTACATAGCTGCCCGGTGATTTTAACTGGCAGCTGTCATAGTAACGTTTCCAGATTGCCACCCTGTCTGCATGATACTCAGAGATGCAGGCTTCGTTAGTAGTACTGCCGCCGCATTGTGTATTCTGAGTAAACCCCTTAGACAGGTCGAACCGGAAACCATCTAATTTATATTCCTGCAGCCAATGCTCCACCACTCTGCTGGTAAAATATCTTGTGCTTAAACTTTCATGGTTAAAATCATTGAACACATTGTATGGATGGGTAGCTGTTACATTCAGCCAGGGATTATTTGCCGCTGGCTGATTGGTAGCAGGGTTCCAGTATAATGCCGCCAGCGGATTAAGCCCGGTAGTATGATTTAATGCCATATCCATAATTACAGCAATTCCTTTTTTATGGCAGCTATCAATAAATTCTTTCAAAGAATTTTTAGTGCCATAATATTTATCCGGCGCAAAATAAAAATCAGGATTATAGCCCCAGCTGTTATTGCCTTCAAATTCATTGAAGGGCATCAACTGAATTGCATTCACTCCCATATTTTTTAAATAGTTCAATGTATCCCGCAATGTCTTCCAATCATGTGCAGAAAGAAAATCTCTTAGCAACATTTCATAAATAATAAGTCCCCGCTTATCTGGCCGTGAAAAATTATTTACCTGCCAGTTATAAATTGGTTGCGATGTTTGCAATACACTTACAATACCGGATGCCTGGGCAGGGTAAGGCATCAAGCCGGGATATGTGTTTGCAGAAATGCTTCCATCATTAAAGGGATCAAGAATTTTTTCGGCATAAGGTTCTGCTATTTTCAATTGCCCGTCAACTAAATATTGAAAAGCATATTCAGTTCCGGGTGTCAGCCCTGTTATTTGTATCCACCAGCGATTATTGTCAGGTGTTTTGTTCATTTGATAAGTACTCTGCTCTACCCAGTTGCTGCCGGCAAAACTCCCAATTACTGAAACCCTGTTTTTGCCGGGTGCATAAAGTACAAGCACAACAGAAGTATTTCCTGCTTCATAATTTATGCCGTCCCTTACGCCGGCAGGTAATGCGGCTACTGTTGGCGCATTGGCTACAAAAAAATTAATCGTTTCAGTTTTTGTTGTTGGTCCACTTACTGCTTCGGCTACCAGTGTTTGATTGCCTGCCACTGTCAATGTTGGATTAGCGCTGATGGTAGTTACATTATTCGCGGTCTGAATTTGTGTACCATTCAACAATAATCTCATGTTTGAAATTGTACTGGCAACAGCCGTTATGTTTATATTATCACCAACCATTTTATTTATTGGCTCCGGTATGGGAGTATAAAGTGGCTGCATGAATGGCACATTGAAACGAACTGCAAGATTATTATCATACACCGGCACATACATATCGCTGCCATCAGCATTGCGTTGAACAACGCAATCGTTGTTGCAATTGCCGGTACGAAAGAGAATCGCAATCTTTTGAATAGTTTCACCAACAGGTACATTAAAAAAAGTACGGATATTATTAATAGTGTAAGACCATTTGTTTGTTCCCGCAGGTGTTGCCTGTGCTGCTGCTTCTGTTGAACCCCAGGTAAATTTTACATACTTCCAATTAGTGGGTCCGGTGCTCAGATTTGTTATTACTCCTGCATGCACATATACATTTCCAGAAAAACCAAGCAAAGCCTGGTTGCCTTTAGCAGCATCAACTGTTATAGTTACATTGTCATTATCTTTTGGAAAATCCGGAGTCCATACCAATAATTGGCTGTGCGTTATCGCTGCAATAAAAAACATGGAGATCAAAAACACAATCCTTTTCATACAAGTAAAAATTGAACAATAAAGATAGGGTTTGTGTAAAAATAACACGTTGATTTTTTTCCATTTATAGAAAATTCCGCTAACATAGCAGATGCTTATTTTTACATACTTAATTTTTTATAAAAATGTACAGTAAAGAGGCTACAAAAAAATTACAAGCAGAAACAGTCGTGCTTCTAAAAAAAAATATACTGGAATCTAAGGAAATTGAAAGCCTGCGGGATGTGCTTCGCTTTCATGAACACCGGTATTATATTTTAAACGACCCGCTTATTTCTGATTTTGAATATGACCAGCTTTATAAAGCCCTTGAAAAAATAGAAAGCGAAAATCCCAAGCTAATATCGGCAGACTCCCCCACACAAAGAGTGGCCAAAGGATTAACCAAAGATTTTCCTGCTGCCCAACATTTAGTTCCCATGCTTTCGTTGAATAATTCTTACAACGCAGATGATTTAATTGATTTTGACAGAAAGGCAAGAGAACTAACCGGAAAAGATAAAATTGAATATTGTGTGGAGCCCAAATTTGATGGCGGAAGTATTTCATTGATTTATGAAAATGATTTATTAGTTCGCGGCGCCACAAGAGGTGATGGCGTGGAAGGTGATGAAGTAACAACCAACGTAAAACAAATAAAATCAATTCCGCTTTCAGCAAAATTTTCTGATTATGGATTGCATCAGGTGGAAATAAGAGGTGAGGTGCTGATAAATAAAAACAATTTTAAAAAATATAATGAAGGGTTAGTGGAACAGGGTTATGCACCATTGGCAAATCCCCGCAATGCTGCAAGTGGTACGTTAAGAATTAAAGATTCATCTGAAGTAAGCAAAAGAAACCTGGAAGCATTTGTTTACCATATCAGTTTTTATACATTATTAAAAGGTAAAAAAATTCCTGAAGAACTTACGCATCATTCTGCTTCCATTGATTTGTTATGGAATTGTGGTTTTCGCAGCCCAAAAAAAGAAATGAAATTGGTAAATGGAATTGAAGGAGTAATAAAATATTGTAATGAGTTTGAAATACTGAGAGATAATCTGCCTTATGAAATAGATGGCATGGTAATAAAAGTAAATGATCTGGCTCTACAGGATAAAATGGGCATGACTACACATCATCCGCGATGGGCCATTGCTTATAAATTCAAAGCAAGACAGGGAACCAGTAAATTATTATCTGTGGAATTCCAGGTAGGAAGAACCGGCGCGGTAACACCTGTTGCCAAGCTGGAACCTGTTTCAGTTGGTGGCGTTACTGTCAGCAGTATCTCTATTCACAACGAAGACTATATTAAAGAAAAAGATTTACGAATTGGTGATGCAGTTTTAATAGAACGTGCCGGCGATGTCATTCCGCAGATTGTAAAATCATTGACGGATGTAAGAACGGGTAAGGAAAAGAAAATTCATTTTCCTGAAAATTGCCCGGTTTGTAAAAGCAAATTGTTTAAAGAAGAAACAGAAGCCGTGTGGCGCTGTATTAATATTGATTGCCCTGCGCAGGTGGTGGAGCGTATCATTCATTTTGTGAGTAAAGATGCTATGGACATTCGCGGCTTTGGCGAAGCCAATGTGAAAAAATTTTATGATCTGGGTTTGCTGAAAGATATTCCCGGAATCTATCAGCTTGATTTCAGTAAGCTGAGTGAACAGGAAGGCTTTGGAGAAAAATCAATTGACAATTTGCAATCAGCAATAAGCAATTCAAAAAATCAGCCGCTGCATCGTTTGATTTATGCACTGGGTATCCGTTTTGTTGGAGAAACAACTGCAAAAACTCTTGCAAGAGCAATTAATCATTTAATGGATTTGAAAAAATATTCGTTAGAAGATTTACAAAACTTAGAAGATGTAGGCCCGAAAGTTGGCGGAAGCATTCACCATTTTTTCAGCAACAAAGAAAATATTCACTTGCTTGAGCAATTGGAAAAAATTGGTTTACAATTAAAAAATGAAAAGAAAGAATTGACAGCAGCAGGCAATCTTACGGGTCAGTCATTTTTATTTACTGGTACATTGCCCACACTGAAAAGAAGTGATGCCGAAGCCATGGTGGAAAAAAACGGCGGACAAATAGTTGGTGGTGTAAGCGCCAAACTGAATTATTTAGTAGTGGGCGAAGATGCTGGAAGTAAGTTGGACAAAGCAAAAAAACTAAATACGGTGAAGATTATTTCGGAAGAAGAGTTTTTGAAAATGATACCCAAACAATAGGCAATCAGCAATAGGCAAAAAAACAAATTAAAAAATATGTTACAGCCATCTACTCTAAAGTTTTTAAAAGATTTAAAAAAGAATAACAACAAACCCTGGTTTGATGCTAACCGCAAACGGTATGAAGAATCAAAAATAGATTTTGCAAATTTTATCCAGAACGTTATTGATGCACATAGTAAAAAAGATAAATCTATTTCATCGCTGAAAGCTAAAGATTGTTTGTTCAGGATAAACAGGGATGTTCGTTTCAGCAAAGACAAATCACCTTACAAAACAAATTTTGGCGCCAGCATAAATAAAGGAGGAAGAAAAGCGATGAACTCTGCGGGTTATTATTTTCACCTGGAGCCGGGGCAGTTGTTTATTGGTGGCGGCGTTTATCAACCGATGCCACCTGAATTAAATAAACTGCGGCAGGAGGTGGATTACTGCTTTGATGAATTTAAAAAAATAATTGGTGCAAAAAAATTCAAATCAGTTTATGGCGACCTGGATAAAAGCAAAGAGTTTTCCTTTAACGTTTTATAAGCTTGCTAAATTGTGAAATGATTACCCTTCTATTGCACGGTTGAGAAAATTTACTAAGGGTTGCAACGCTTCAAAAGCATCTGTTGTTTTCTTCAGCAGTGTTTTTGAGGTTACATCTT
>JANOJO010000709.1:0-1860 GCA_031418795.1 Bacteroidota bacterium
CTGAAATCAAAAAATCGGCAATCTTAAATCCATAATGGCCTTACCGCACCTTATCAAATATGTTTACAACAATGGTTCCGACGAAGTGATCCGGCGTGGCAAAAAAATTCATGCCATGGGATTTGTTGAACTGGTTGAGCACGATCAACTGATGGGCAGTGTTGTGTTCAGGGTAAAGGACGACAGCTACGCTACTTTTTATAAAGTATATATCCAAAAATATACCGATGCTAAATCAATTTCGGCTCGCTGCTCGTGCCCATACAATTTAGGAGATATATGCCGGCACGAAGCAGCAGCATTGATACGCCTGCAGGATATGGTTGATAAGAATATGCTGGGCAATACCAATATTCAATACAACCAGCGCCATACCGTTGCCAAGATGAAGCATATTGAATTGAAAATGATAAAACTGTTTTCATCACCCGGTATTTATGCCGAAGCCGAAAATATTTTACGCAGCACCAAAGCAAATATTTTAAAAGCCGCTGATGAACGTGTGGAAGCCGAATTGATCATTGAAGGAGAAACTTTTCCGTTGGTGATTCAGAAAAACGACGAAAGAAATTTTGATACATCCTGCAAATGCGGCGAAACAGAACATCCGCTGTGCGAACATAAAACTTTATTGTTTCTGCAGTTGCTGGATGCTTATGGCACCAATTATTTTGACAGCATCCGCAACTGGGACAAAGAAAAAAACAAACTGCTCCAGATATATGGCTACAGTCTGGATGATGATCTTGCCGGAAAATTTGAATTTACTTATCAAGATGGCAAACCATTTTTAAAAGTACTCGACAGCTCCATAAAAAGAGTTGCAGCCGGCACAGTAACAGCCAGGCCTGCAGAGGCTTTTGTGATGCCTGATATACCGACAGAAGTAGCAGAAGCAGAAGCACAACCCGAAAAAAAACTGGGCATTGTTTTTAATTTCAATGCAACTATGTATCCATATTTTAATGTTGATGCCGTGCAGGGTGAGGCTGCAGATGACAACTTAAAATATGTTGGTAAAATTGAAAAACTCGATCTTTCCAAATTTGTAAATAGCGAATTATTTAGCGAAGAAGATAAACAACTGCTGCAACAGGTACGTAAATTACAAAGCAGCGAAATAAATAAATACCTCGACCGTAACTCACCCTTCAGCGGTATCTGGGAAAATATAATTCACACCGATGGGGATGATTTACCTGAAGAAACAAAAGCACTGATTGCTGAATACCTGCAACCAAAACTTAAAAAGATATTTGAAGAACAATACGCCAATAATTTTATTTTTTGTCTGCCCCCTGCAAAACAATTTACTACCGCCAACCTGGTAGAAACTGAATTAAGCGATCATTTTATTGCACCGGTTTTTAAGGTTCAGGCCGGCAACGGTCATTTTGAAATAGTCTGCACAGTTAAATTAAAGGGCGATACCATTCCGTTCGCCGAAAATAACTGCAACAGCAGCCTGGTTTATTTAAATGATGATGTGTTGTATCTGTGGCAAAAATCCGAAGATGTTTTGCAGGCCGAAAAATTTCTGAAAGAAGGAAATATACAGCTCACCAAAGATAACTGGGCCGAAAAAATGAAGAAGGTCATTTTGCCGCTTACCAAAGAATATAAGGTGGAATTTGATAAGAGCCTGGTACGGGAAATTAAAAGCGGAGACCCCGAAGTAAAACTGCTTTTACAGGAAAAGGGCGACTATCTTGTGTTTCAGCCGGTATTTACCTACAAGGGTTTTGAAACCAAGGCTGCCGATAAAGAAAATATCATCATACCCGATGGAGATAAGATACTCATCATTGAACGTAACCTGGAGGCTGAAGAAGCTTTTCTGAAAAAATTAGAGTGCCTTCA
>JANOJO010000710.1:0-7509 GCA_031418795.1 Bacteroidota bacterium
TATAAAGCCAGGTTTGATGCTGAGTGGGTGAATTGCAGTATCAATGTATAAAAAAAAATCCCTGCAATAAATTTAGTGCAGGAATTTTTCTGAATTAGAACTCCCTCAATGTTGAACTATAAATTTCTTTACTTTTTTATCGGTACCCTGAATTAACTGAAGAATGTAACCTCCATTTGCAAGGTTGTTTACATTTATCGAGCTAATATCCCCGCCTTCTGCTACAAATATTTTTTGTTTCATTACCAAAGCGCCGGTTTGATTGTAAATATTAATGACTGCATTGCCGGCAATTACGCTTTTAATATCCAATGTTAGTTTGCCAGAAGTAATGGTTGGATAAATTTGAAAACTATTTTGCTCCTGCCGGTATGAAGTGATTCCATTTTTGCTGACTCCGGTGATATAATTATTTCCATCTGTCCTGCTATTACTGCAACTGGAGTTAACAATACTATTAAGCTGAGGATCATTATCTATAAAATAGTCTGCTCTTGATACCTGCCCATCAGATAAAAAATACATACAACGGTCATCCGTATAATCCATATAGTTCATCCACATTTCTAATGGTGTGCCGGTACAGGTACTCAGGTGGCCTTCGCCGGGGCAACCAAAGTTTGCATTGTTATGCAACGGAGTATCATCAACAAAATCGTTTCCACAGGTTCTATCACCCCATATATGAGCCAGGCCAAAACTATGGCCCACTTCATGTGTCATCGTTCTTCCAAGATTATAATCTGCAAATAAATTATAGGAAGCGCCGCGGCCGAAAGCCCTGTAATGACAAACCACTCCAAATATTTCCGGTTTAATACCGGGATAATAAGCATAGCCCAGCAAATTTTGTCTAAGATTACAAACCCAAATATTCAGTATATGCATGGGATCCACCGCATCACTGCCACCTTTTTTTGTAAACTTCATCCCATCATTGGCCGGAAAAGATTTGTGTGAAGTCTCTTTATGAATAACTTGTACCAGGCAGAATTCTATACCGGCATCCCCCTTCACAGCCCTGTAACCCGCATCATAATTATTATAATCACTATTTGTTGCTGTGAAATCTTCATTGAGAACATCAATCTGGCTCTGCACCTGTGCATCAGAAATATTTTGTTCAGGTGTATTGTAAATAACATGTACAACCACAGGTATCGTAATGGCAGATGGTTTGCCGCCCCGTTGTTGTAATCCTGTTTGTCGTTTATAGTTTGTAAATCCCTTTTCTGATTCACTGATTTTTTTTGAATATGCCGGATCCACAGCCATTTGTTGACGGACCATATCATAAGCAGCACATTTTTTTTGTGAGTAGAGTAACACCGGAGAAATAAATCCGGTTATTAACAGAAAGAATAAATACTTTTTCATGGTGCAGTAGTTTAGTTACACCAATTTACACTATTTATCAATGCGAATGTTATAGTAAAATAACGATAACATCAGTTGACACCATTTACTTCCATCGTTTTGTTGATCTTTAAAACCAATCCCTGCAATACTTTGCCAGGTCCTGCTTCAGTAAATTTTGATGCACCGTCAGCAATCATTGCTTTTACACTTTGTGTCCAGCGTACTGCACTTGTTAGTTGATCAATGAGGTTTTGTTTTATTTCTTCTTTATCCATAACAGCTTTGGCTGCAAAGGACAAAGAATTTACCTGGAAGATATTATTGTTACTGAAGCAGCAAGAGGAAATGGCATTGGTAAATTGCTGATGGATCGTTAGATAGTAGAAGCCAGAGAAAAAAAATCAGCGGCATCATGTGGCAGGTGCTGGAGTGGAATGAGCCGGCCATTAATTTTTATAAAAAATATTATAACACACACTTTGATGCTGAATGGGTGAATTGCAGTATAAACTTTTAAATAATTTCCCAATCCTCTATTTCTCCTTTTATTACGCTGAACATGGGATGAGGTTCAAACTTTTTTACTGCTTTAAGCTGTTTGAATAATTTTGCATCCCGTTGTTTTAATTTTTTAAGCAAATGCTTTGCCTCATATTGCATTTGTCCTTCTGTAACTTTCGTTTTTATTTTTTTGAATGGGCGGGTAATTTTTTCAACATCAAATTTGTATCCCCTTAGTAGTGCCTCTTCTAAAACAGAATCCAGGTATTGATCTATTGCATCATTTGGATTTTTTAAAGCTTTGAACCTAATTAATTGCGGATGGTTTTTATAACCCTTTGTTTTATTGAGCAGCACGTGTTTTGCAAGCAGAGTTTCACGCCACAAGGCCACTATTCCTTTTGCATCTAAATAACGTGGATGTAAAGACCAAATACGCATGCAGCATAATTAACTTACTCCGGAGACTTCCATTGCTTTATTAATTTTCAATACTAAGCCCTGCAATACTTTACCCGGTCCGGCTTCTGTAAATTTTGAAGCGCCATCAGCAATCATGGCCTGCACACTTTGAGTCCAGCGTACTGCACTTGTTAATTGATCAATCAGGTTTTGTTTTATTTCTTCTTTATCCATTACAGCTTTGGCTGCAACATTTTGATAAACTGCACATGTGGGATTATGAAATTTAGTCGCTTCAATGGCAGCAGCCAATTCTTCTTTAGCCGGCAACATCAGTGGTGAATGAAATGCACCACCAACCGGAAGCACCAATGCTCTTTTTGCTCCGGCTGCTTTCATTCTTTCGCAAGCTATTTCAATACCTTTTATACTTCCGCTAATAACTAACTGACCCGGGCAATTATAATTTGCAGGTACTACTACTTCGCCGGTTTCTTTTTGTATTTCATTACAAATAGCTTCTACTTTTTCATCAGCAAGATTCAGTACAGCAGCCATGGTAGAAGGATTTATTTCGCAGGCTTTTTGCATTGCATTTGCCCTTACAGCTACTAATCTCAATGCATCTTCAAAACTCAATGTGCCATTTGCCACCAAAGCAGAAAATTCACCAAGTGAATGACCTGCCACCATATCGGGCCTGGTATTTTCAATGCTTTTGTAAGCCATTATTGAATGAAGAAAAACGGCAGGCTGAGTTACCCTGGTTTGTTTCAAATCTTCTTCAGTGCCATTGAACATAACATCAGATAACCGAAAACCAAGAATTTCGTTTGATTGCTCAATTAATTTTTTTGCAAAAAAACTATTTTCAAAATAATCTTTTGCCATACCCGGAAATTGTGAACCCTGGCCCGGAAAAATAAAAGCATGCTTCATAGTGAAAAATTTTGTCCGCCTGCATCAATAAAAAAGGTTTGATATAAATTCAAATCAAACCTTCGGCGGACTGCAAATATAAAAGTTTCCCCTTAATTAGCCGGGAATTTAAGAATGCTTAAAGGCCGGTTATCAATTGCCCGGAAGATTTTAATATCTTTATCTCCATGTCATTAAACGATAAAATATTTTTACCTGAACTATATACTTATAAAGATTATGAGCAATGGAAAGGCAACTGGGAACTTATTAATGGTTATCCTATTTCCAAGAGTCCATCACCAAAACGAAAACACCAATTTTTTTCATCAAAGTTTAACTGGTATTTTAGAAATTTATTGGTAAGCAAAAATCTTCAATGCAATTGTGAAGTATATTCAGAACTCGACTGGATAATTAATGATGATACAGTAGTAAGACCAGATGCAATGATTGTATGCGGAAAATTTGAAACTGATTTTCTCACATTTCCTCCTGCACTGATTCTTGAAATCACTTCTCCAACTTCAAGAATGCGGGACAGAAATTCAAAATTTATTTTATATGAAATGTCAGGTGTTAAATTCTACATCATTGCCGACCCCGACAAGCAAACAACTGAATTGTTTGAACTTATTTCCAATAAATACACAGAGGTAAATACTACTAATCTAAAGTTGACTGACAACTGTACCCTGGAAATAGAACTGAATAAAATCTGGTAAAAAGATTAATCTAAACTGGTACTTATCAATTTTAAAAACTCGCTGCGGGTGGAGTTTTTTAAAAATTCCCCGTCAAAAGCTGAAGTAGTTGTTACTGAATTTTGTTTTTGTACACCACGCATCATCATGCACAAATGTTTTGCTTCTATTACCACGGCCACTCCCAGCGGATTCAGCGTTTCTTTTATTGCATCACGAATTTGTACTGTCAATCTCTCCTGCACCTGCAATCTTCTTGCATACACATCCACCACTCTTGCAATTTTACTTAGCCCGGTTATCCATCCATTGGGTATATAAGCAATATGTGCCTTACCAATAAATGGCAGCATATGATGTTCGCACATACTGTATATTTCAATATCCTTCACCACAATCATTTCGCTTACATCTTCATGAAATTTTGCAGCATTGATAATGGCGGCTGCATCCATTTGATAACCCTGTGTGAGATACTGCATGGCCTTGGCCAAACGCTCAGGTGTTTTTTGCAGGCCTTCTCTTTCTGAATTTTCGCCCAGCATATCAATAACTTCTTTATAAGTCCTTATTAAACCTGTCGTGGTTTTTTCGTCGTAATGTTCTGTTTTCTTATATGCCATAACTTTTTAAAATTTCAAATAATAAATTCCAAATTCCATTGCTACTTTCCTTACTAGTGTTTTCGCAAGTCCTCCGCTTTTTCGGCGGAGATTCAGGAGGCCGGATATTCTACATAATTCCTCGGGGTTTCATACAAGCGTATCATCAAATCATTTTTTTTACTGATATGCGGCCGAAGCAGATCATAAATAACAATAGCAATATTTTCAGCCGTTGGAATCAGGTTTTTGAATTCTTTTGTATCCAGGTTTAAATTTTTATGATCAAACCTTGTGTGAATTTCTCTTTTGACTAATTCACTGAGTTCTTTTAAATCCATTACAAAGCCGGTTTTTTTATCCGGCCTGCCGGTTACTTTTACTTCCAGTTCGTAATTATGCCCGTGGTAATTGGGCAATGCACATTTACCAAACACTTTTTCGTTTTTTGCATCATCCCATCCCGCATTGAAAAGACGGTGGGCTGCATTAAAATGTTCTTTTCTTATAACGGCAACTGTTTTACTCATCTGAAACGATTAACACTAAAAATAATAAAAAGTTTTACTCACCAAAATATTCAACATAAATTTTTGGTGTTTCATATAATTTTAAACAATGTAATATTACTCCTTCGGGCAGATGTGGTATTAATTCATTCCAGATTCCAATTACAAGATTTTCTGTGCTGCACATTTTATCTTTCAGAAAATCCACATCTATATTCAGGTTGCGGTGATCTATTTTTTCAATCACATTTTCCAGGATTATCCCGCTCAGTTTTTTTACATCATAAATAAAACCTGTGCCGGGGTCGGGTTCTCCTTTTACAGTTACATATAATTCATAATTGTGCCCATGCCAGTTTTCGTTGGCACATTTGCCAAAAACTTCATCGTTTTTTTCTTTGCTCCAGTGGGGGTTGTACAGCTTATGTGCTGCATTGAAATGTTCAATCCTTGTTAAGTAAACCATGCTTCACTTATTAATTTCCTCACAGCAATTGGGCGGAGAAAAGATGAGCGGCAAAGGTAAGGGTATCGGTTTTGAAACGAAATACGATATTTGCTATAATGGGAAAAAATATTCTTGTACTTGCTGCTACAACTAAGGAAATTAATCCATTCATACAATGGCTTAAAAAGGAACAATCCCAAACTCATAATTTAAATATTGATATTCATGTGGCAGGCATTGGCCTTACGGCTACCGCTTATCATCTTACTAAACAATTGGCCATAAAAAAATATGACCGGGTGGTACAGGCTGGTGTGGCCGGCTGTTATGATTTCAAAATTCCTTTGGGAACGGTATTAGCTGTAAAACAAGATTCCATTGCCGACCAGAGTGTAGTGGAAATGAAAAAATTAAAAACATTGTTTGATTTAAAATTAGTGCCACACAGTCAGCATCCATATAAAAAAGACTGGTTGATAAATCCGGATAAAAATATTTTAAAACTTACCGGCCTGAAAACAGTTAATGGCATTTCTGTAAATGAAATAAGTACGTCAAAGCAAATGATAAAATTTTACAGGGAAACTTTTAACCCGGTTACAGAATCCATGGAAGGTGCGGCGCTGCACTATGTTTGCCTGATGGAAAAAATTCCTTTTATTCAAATAAGAAGTATTTCAAATTATATTGGCGAAAGAAATAAAAAGAAATGGGATATGAATGAGTCAATTGAAAATCTGAATAACTCGCTTATCCAAATAATTAATAATTATTAATTATTAATTAATAATTTTTTACAAATGAAATTAACTCTTGGTTTTTCTCCCTGCCCAAACGACACCTTCATCTTTGATGCACTGGTGAATAAAAAAATTGATACCGGTGGATTGGAATTTGATGTAGTGATTGAAGATGTGGAAACGCTGAACCGCTGGTCTTTTGAAAATAAACTTGATATTACCAAACTGAGTTTCCCTGCATTTTTTCAAAATTTAGATAAATATATTTTGCTGAATGCAGGAGCGGCTTTGGGAAAAGGAGTTGGCCCCTTATTGATATCAAAGTCAGAAGTTAGAAGTGGGAAGTTAGAAGTTGAAAAATGCAGTATTGCATTACCCGGAAAAAACACTACTGCGAATCTTCTTTTTTCTTTTGCTTATCCTGAGGCAACCCAAAAAAGGTTTATGATTTTTTCAGCTATTGAAGCCGCCGTATTGAATGAAGAAACAGAACTTGGCGTAATCATACATGAAAACCGTTTTACTTATCAGCAAAAAGGATTGCATAAAATAAAAGATCTGGGTGAGTATTGGGAAGAAATAATGAAGACGCCCATTCCGTTAGGAGGCATTGCCATAAAAAGAACTTTTGAAAAATCAATAGCCATAAAAACAGAAAGCCTGATAAGAAAAAGTATTGAATTTGCATTTGCAAATTATCCTTCAATATCCGATTATGTAAAACAACATTCGCAGGAAATGAATGAGTCTTTAATGCGGCAGCATATTGAACTTTATGTAAATAACTATTCTATTCATTTAGGCCAGGAAGGTAAAAATGCTATTGCAGTTTTATTTGAAACATTTAAAAAATGTAATTCGTATGAATTTATTAGCCAATCACCGGGTGACTTATACCTTTTGTAAAAAATTAATATCTTCAACAGCGTATAATCTTATCTTGCTACACTAAATTTTTGCTTTGAAAAAATTGTTCATTCATCTATTATTTTTCTTTGCCTGTTTTATTTCTTCCAACGCACAAATTAATTATCCTGACAGGTTAAAAGTCTTTATTGATTGTCACAACGGATGCGATATGACCTTTATCCGTAGTGAAATCAACCTGGTGGATTTTTCATTGGATCGACTGGCCGCCGATGTTCATGTGCTGATAACAGATCAAAATACCGGCAGTGGCGGTGACGAATACCAGTTGATTTTCTTTGGACAAAATCAATTTAAAAATTACCAGGATACTCTTCGTTTTTTTAATGAAGCCAATAACACTGATTTTGAAGAAAGGGATTTACTGGTAAAATATTTGAAATTGGGACTGGCTCCATT
>JANOJO010000711.1:0-22266 GCA_031418795.1 Bacteroidota bacterium
GTCATCAGCATCACGCTGTTATTATTATAATATAAATGGCCTGCATCATCAGCAGAAATTCCCCATTGGCCGCGACTTCTTGTTTTTTCAATAATCCATTTGCCATTTATTTTTTTCACCCGCTTGTCAGCATTTGCACAGTAATACCAGTTATCAATTCCAACCAGCAAGCCATTGGGTTGATGTTCCGGATTGCCGCCATCAGCAAAAGTGGAATCAATCAAATTTTTTTTACCGGCAATGCCATTTTTATTTTCCACAAAATAAAGTGCCGGTGGTTCTATCAGCAGTATGCCATCCTTTACAACCGTTACAGCTCTTGGCATGATTAAGCTATCAAGAAATATTTTTGACGAGTCGTATTTTCCATCGCTGTTGGTATCACTTATAATTTTTATTCTTCCAAGTGGCTGGTCTTCACCGCTGCCTTCTTTATCATGCATGTAGCCACGCATTTCCACTACCCACATATTGGCATCTTCATCAAAACAGAGTGCAACCGGGTCTTCAATTAACGGTTCTGTGCAAACAGGCTCCACCACAAATCCGCTTTCAATTTCAAAATCTTTGATTGATTCAGCCACCGAAAGAACCGGAGCTTCATCCTGTTTTTGTTTTTTACCGGTGCAATAAAAAAGAATAAATGAAGTGAGGGAAAGGAGGAATACAGTAATGAGTTTTCTCATTAAGAAAAATTTTTGCTAAACTAAACTACAATTACATTCATTACTACATGTCAATAAAAAACCTCTCATTTTCAGGAGAGGTTTTTTTTAGCAGTCAATCCATGCCACGGTTCTAAACCGTGGCATGGATATCAACCTGCACGCCTATCAGCCTGCATTAAATATGCGATTCAATTTTTTTTACAAAATTACCTTTGGGTTGTGCACCTACTAATTTATCCACCAACTCCCCGTTTTTAAAAAACAGGATTGCAGGAATGGATGTGATGCCATAATTCATACTGATATTGGGGTTTACATCCACATTTACTTTACCCACATTTATTTTGCCATTATATTCTTTCGCCAGGTCCTCAATTACGGGTCCTATTGCACGGCAAGGACCACACCACTCAGCCCAGAAATCAACAACGGTTAATTTATCTGCTGCTAACACTTCTGTTTGAAAATTGCCATCTGTAAATTCTTTTGCCATTTTTTATTTTTATTTATTGTTTTTAAGAGGGGGACAAAAATACATCCAAAATGTTTACGGCGAAGTTATGGCAGTTTATTGTTACTAACTTGTCATTAATGTGACATGATCAATGTCAATGTCTGCAAAAAAGTCGTAGAGTTACGTTTCAATATTTTTTTGTTGAGATGCGAAAAATGAATTTCAATTAAACCGTTGTCACCTGTACTTCAAGTTCGGGATTGCCATCAAGAAAATCAACCAACTCGTCATTCATCTCAAATCCATTGTCAAGCGTAATCAGGCTGATTTTCAAATTGGTTTTGGGTTCAAGTAAATTAAATTTTAGCATGGAGCGGCCAGGAAATTTTTTTACATTGTCTTCCATAAAGCTGATCATTTCCGATGATATATTCTTTGGATTAACTTCAATGCTTAATTGCCGGGTCAGGTTTCGTTTAATATTATCAATTGTATTAATGCCCGTCACTTTAAATTCATACTCAGCATTGTTATAGCGTTGTTTAAAATTCCCTGTAATGAATAAGGCGCTGCCCATTTCTAAAAAAGGGGTGAACCGTACATAATCGTCGCCAAAAAGTACCATGTCAGATTTACCCGAATAATCTTCAATGGAAAATGAACCCCACTTATTTCCTTTTTTAGAAACCCGGTGCTCCATTTTAGTTACTAAACCAATCAACCGGAACAAGCGGTTTGTATGTGGAAATAAATTCAACGCTTCTTTTATTTCATTAAACTCCTGCAACGGTGTGATTCCATAATGTTTTATTTCAAATTTGTAATGATCCAGCGGATGACCACTCAGAAACATACCCGTTACATCTTTTTCATGATCCAATTGAATGATTAGCGGCCAGGGTTCGCAATCAGGTAAGGTGGGTGATTTTATTTCAATGGCCATTGGCAGATCGCCAAACAAAGTATTGGTGGCCGATAAATTGTTTTGTTGAAATACCTGGCCGAATCGAATTATTTTTTCAAGACCTGAAGTTGTTTCTCCCGGTAAAATATGGAATAACTGGGCACGGTGGTGTTCTGTAAAACAATCGAAGCCGCCTGCATACCCCAGGCTTTCCAATGTTTTTTTATTTACGCTTCGCTGATTGATTCGTTTTATAAAATCAAACAGGTCTGCAAACGTTCCGTTCTTTTCTCTTTCCTCAATTAAATTTTCAACCGCGGCTTCACCCACACCTTTTAATCCGCCTAATCCAAAACGTATTTCACCTTTTTGATTGACTGCAAATCCTTTTTTCGATTCATTAATATCCGGCCCCAGCACTTTTATTCCCATTCGCTTACACTCTTCCATAAAAAAAGTAATCTTTTCTATATTGCCTGCATGGTTAAGTACAGAGGCCATATAGTCTGCCGGATAGTTAGCTTTTAAATAAGCAGTTTGATACGCTACATAAGCATAGCATGTGGAGTGTGATTTATTAAACGCATATTGTGCAAATGCTTCCCAGTCTGTCCAGATTTTTTCAAGTGTATATTCACCAAAGCCTTTTTGTTTTGCATTATTAATAAACTGCCCTTTCATTTTATCCAGCACCGATTTTTGTTTTTTACCCATTGCTTTTCTCAGCACATCTGCATCACCCTTACTAAAGTCGGCAAGTTTTTGCGCCAGCAACATTACCTGTTCCTGGTAAACAGTGATGCCGTAAGTTTCTTTCAGGTACTCTTCCATTTCCGGCAGATCATAAGCAATGGCTTCGCGGCCATGTTTACGTTCAATAAAATTTGGGATATAAGCAATAGGGCCGGGTCGGTACAGGGCATTCATGGCAATCAAATCATCAAGCCTGTCAGGCTTCAATTCACGCAAATACTTTTGCATGCCTGCACTTTCAAACTGGAATGTGCCTATCGTATCTCCATGCTGGTAAAGACGAAAAGTTTTTTCATCATCAAGCGGAATTTTATCAATATCAATATCTGTTCCGTGATTCTGTTTGATAACTTCCAGTGCTTCTTTAATTATCGTTAGTGTTTTTAATCCAAGAAAGTCCATTTTAATTACGCCTGCTTCTTCAATTAGATTCCCTTCTATTTGTGTAAGCCATAGTTCCGATTCTTTGGATGTGGCAACCGGAATTAATTCAGTTAAATCTTTTGGCGCAATGATGATGCCCGCTGCATGAATGCCTGTACTGCGAACTGAACCTTCTAATATTTCTGCTTCATGAAGTATTTCACTTTCTATTCCTTTGCTTTTATAAATTTCGCGGAGTTTTTTTATGTTTTCAATTTCATCTGAGCTTACGCCTTCTTTTTCTGTTAGTGATTTTTCTCCGTCCTTTGAAGTAAGCGGCGCATGCAATAGTCGTTTCAATTCTATGCCTGCACGTTCAGGTACAAGTTTGGTTAATGCCCTGCTTTCTGCCAATGGCAGGTCCATTACTCTTGCCACATCTGCAATGCTCGATTTGGCGGCCATCGTGCCATAAGTAATAATTTGGGCTACCTGGTTCTTACCATATTTTTTTACCACATAGTCTATTACTTTTTGCCTGCCCACATCATCAAAGTCAGTATCAATATCCGGCATTGATTTACGATCAGGATTCAGAAATCTTTCAAACAGTAAATTATATTTAATGGGATCAATATTGGTGATGCCGATGCAATAAGCCACTACACTTCCTGCTGCTGATCCGCGGCCCGGGCCAACCAGTACGCCAATCTCTCTTCCGGCTTTTATAAAATCACTCACAATTAAAAAGTATCCTGCAAAGCCCATAGTTTTTACCGTGAACAATTCAAACTCTATTCTTTCTTTTATCTCATCTGTTATTTCTGAATATCTTTTTTTTGCGCCTTCATAGGTTAAATGCTTCAGGTATTCCCATTGGTTGAGCGAATCAGGACTAACTTCACCCTTGTCAAGTTTCTCGGCTTTGGTATGTGTTTTAAATTCTTCAGGTACAGGAAAATTTGGGAGCAGGATATCTTTTTTCAGATTGAGCAAAGAAACCTTATCCACTATTTCATTGGTGTTATCAATAGCTTCAGGAAGATCTGCAAATATTTTTTGCATCTCACTGGTTTTTTTAAAATAGAACTGATCATTGGGAAATGCAAAGCGTTTGCTTTTCTGTTGCACATCATCATCAGAAAATTCAGATTGTTTTGGAGTTGAAAATTTTTCTCCGGTATTTATACAAAGTAAAATATCGTGTGCCGTGTAATCACTTTGATCCACATAATGAGAATCATTGCTTGCAAAAATTTTTACATCGTACTTGCAGGCAAATTTTATCAGTACCTCATTCACCATGTCCTGCTCTTTCATACCGTGCCGCTGCAGCTCCACATAATAATTTTCTCCAAAAACATCTAACCACCATTTGAATTCTTTTTCAGCCGCTTCTTCTGATTTTTTTAAAATTGTTTGCGGCACTAATGCGCCGAGGCAGCAGGTGGTTGCAATCAATCCCTCGTGGTATTGTAAAATAAGTTCTTTGTCAATGCGGGGGTATTTGCTGTACATACCTTCAATAAAACCCAGCGAAGTAAGTTTTACCAGGTTGCGGTAGCCTGTATCATTTTTTGCAAGCAATATCTGGTGATAGCGTGGATCTTTTTCTTCTTTTGTAAATGTTTTTCGAAAACGATCAGTGGTAATATAAAATTCACAGCCAACAATTGGTTTTACTTTTAAAGTACCGTCTTCATTTTTATGTTTATAGGCTTCTGCTACAAATTCAAAAGCGCCAAACATATTACCATGATCTGAAATAACGAGAGCAGGCATATTATCATCAATTGCTTTCTGATAAAGTTTTGGAATGGATGCTGCTCCATCAAGCAAGGAGAACTGGGTGTGAACATGGAGGTGAGAGAATTTCATAATTCAAAAAAAACATTTAACTTCTTATAAAAATTGACATGCCGGCGTTAACAAAAGATTATTGTGATCTGTATCAATATGTCTTAATCGTTTATTATCAATTGTTCTTTGCAAATAAAAGCTAATGGCAATTTGTATTCACAAATTTCGTTTAAATAATATCCACATTACGAGGAAAGTTTTTTTATATTCGTAACCTGACTTGCGGCAAGGTTTTTGCCAACACTTTGAACTTAAACCTGGAAATCGATTCATGCTGAAATACGCTGTTAAATATTCTTTTTTAATTTTATTCCTGGCAAGTTGCACCAGTTTGAAAACTGCATTCCCCGGAAATAAAGAGCCTGTAAATACAACTGAAGTAGCTTCAGTTAAAAAAGAAACCCCGTCTGACCGGCTCATCCGGGCGGAAAAATTTTTAGACAATATCTCTATGCCGGTTGAAAAGGCTTATGTAAAACAGCAAACAACTCCGGCAACAGAAACTATTAAGGCAGAGAGAAAAAATTATATTTCGGAATCACCCATTGAACTGGCATCACCTCTGCAATTAAAATATTCCGTTCTAATAAATACACCAGTAGAAGAAATAACAAATACCCGGATGTTTGAATTCATTGACGATTGGTACGGAACAAAGTACAGGCTTGGCGGAACCACAAAAAGTGGGATTGATTGCTCAGCTTTTTCACAATATCTTTTTGCAGACGTATTTAACATCAGACTGCCGCGAACCGCAAGTGAGCAGTATAAATTGACCAACCGTATTTCCCGAACTGAATTAAAAGAAGGTGATCTTATTTTTTTTAATACCCGTGGTGGCGTTTCTCATGTAGGTGTTTATCTTCAGAATAATAAATTCGTTCATGCATCTGCCAGCGGCGGCGTCACGATCAGTGATATTTTTGACAGTTACTGGGTTCGCCGTTTTATTGGTGTGGGAAGGATTAGGGAAGATGTTGCTGTTGCTGGTGGACAATAGGGAATTTGGAATTGAGTTTGCCCACCGAAACTTTTTAGTTGGATGGGAATTGAGGAAAGTCAATTTATAATAATCAACCAATAACCAGTAGCCAGTAATTCTCTGAATTTATCTTTCAATTTTTCTTCAACTTATCTTTAAACACTTTTTCAAATTTTTCCAGCTTGGGTCTTATTACGATGGAGCAATAAGGATTTTTATTTTTATTATTTGCATAATATTCCTGGTGGTATGCTTCGGCAGAATAAAATTTTGTGTAAGGTTCCAGCGTAGTTACAATCGGATTGTTAAATGCTCCGCTTTTATCTAATTCTGTTTTATATTTTTCTGCTTTTTGTTTTTGATCTTCGTTATGATAAAATATTGCACTGCGGTATTGCGGGCCAACATCTGCACCCTGCCTGTTGAGTGTGGTGGGGTCGTGTACCTGCCAGAAAACTTCCAGCAATTCATCAAAACTAATTTTTGCAGGATCGTAAATTATCTGTGCACATTCTGCGTGGCCTGTTGTATGGTCACTTACTTCTTCATAAGTTGGATTATCAATATGCCCGCCAGAATAGCCGGATGTTACTGAGAATACACCTTCTAATTGTTCAAAGATGGCTTCGGTACACCAGAAACAACCGGTGCCAAGTGTGGCTGTATCAGTTTTGCCTGTAAATGCAACGGCAGTTGCTTCTTTATTTGTTGTTGTCATTTTTTTATTTTGAGTATTTTTTTGTGCACAGGAAAAAATTGTGGCGATGCCGGATAAAGTTATTACCAAAATGCTTTTCATGATAACTGAATATTTATTATTGAGGTTCATCTCAGAATTTATGCTGCAATTTACGTTGATTTGATAAACCTGGTTTGTAACATGAATGACAGATGCGGGGATTTGAGAGGTTATTAACAAAATTGAATAGTTGAAGGTTAAGATTTCCATCCTGATTTAGCTTCCTTCCTGATTACAAAACTATTTTCTTTTTTTAAAAAATAAAACGTCCCGGCTTTTGCGGGACGTTTTTACATGTGTGTTTAGTTGTGTGATATTATGAACTTGAGTGAATATAGCTTTCCAGGTGGCTGATAGTTTCTTTTTGCTCCAGTATGGTTTCTTTTACCACATCGCTCATACTGATGATGCCGGAAAGGCGGTCATTATCAAATACCGGAAGGTAGCGGATATTTTTTTCAGACATCAGTTGCATGCAATGCTCCACCGTATCCGAAGGTTTTACCGCAGGTAAATCTGCACTCATTATTTCAGATACATGGCTGTCAGCAGAACTTTTATTTTTTAAAACAATTTTTCTTGAATAATCTCTTTCGGTAACAATACCAAGATATTCACCCCCGTCCATAACTAATATTGAGCCTATATTTTTTTCAGCCATTATTGCAAGGGCATCAAAAACTTTTGTGTCCGGCGCTACGGCAACCGCTGATGCACCTTTGCGACTGAGAATGTCAGAAACTTTACGCATAGTTTTAAAATTTTCCGGGTTTGAAAATTAATGAAATCTTACAGACCTGTCAAAACAAATTATCATCATTTTGAAAATAAAGTTTTAATTATAAGATTGCCTGTCCGTATTTACACAATCAATTCCAGGTTCATCGAAGATTTTCTTATCTGCAATTCCGGCGTCAAAACTCTTCTTTCAAAATCTACAATCGGTCTTTTACTTTCAATAAGCTGAAGTAATAATTCGGTAGCTGCCTGTCCCATTTCCTGTGCCGGCTGTCTTATTAAAGTAAGCGGCGGGTCAATCAACTCGGCAATATCAATATTAGAAAAACCTACCAATGCAATATCGTCGGGAATTTTTAAGCCCCGCCTTTTTAATGTTTTCATGCAGCCGGTTGTTAATTTGTCGCTTGTGGTAAACATCGCATCCGGTTTATTTTTCAACGTAAAAAGTTTATTCACTGCTTCTTCAATTTCTGAAGAAATCATGCCACCGTAAAAACAATGCTCAATTAATGATTCCTGTATTTTAATGCCATTCATTTGCAGCGCTTCTTTATAACCAGCAAGTCTTTCAGTAGTAATGGAAAGAAATTCTGAATTGGTTACAACAGCAATTCTTTTGTAACCGTTTTTAATAAGATGCTCTGTTGCATCAAATGCTCCTTTGAAATTATCAACGACAACTTTATGTGTATTTATTTCATCCGTTATTCTGTCAAAAAAAACAATTGGAAATCCTCTTTCATGCAAAGCTTTCAAATGGCTCAGGTCATGCGTTTCGGTGGATAACGATATTAATAAACCATCCACTGACCTTGATGCGAGGTATTGCAGGTCAATTACCTCCCGGTCATACGATTCCCTGCTTTGAGAAATAATCACATTGTAACCCCGGTCGTAAGCAATACTTTCAATACCATTAATAACCTGCGAAAAAAAGTTGTTGGCTATTTCGCAAACAATCACCCCAATAGATCTGCTTCTTCTTTCTTTTAAACTAAGTGCAATGGGATTGGGTTTGTAGTTTAATTTTTCAGCACAGTCAATCACTAATTGTTTTGTTTCCGGGCTTATTTCATAACTGTTTCGCAATGCACGGGAAACAGTGGAAGTGGAAATGCCCAGGGCTTTCGCAATATCTTTAATAGTTACAGCTTCAAACTTCATACAGCAGCAGCAATTTGTTTTAAAGATAAGGTTTTTGGGTGAGTTTTAAGTAAGACGATCAGGAAGACAATCTGGAAAAAAATTCAATTTTTTTTTACCTGAATATTTAAATAAAAATTTTACGCAGTTTTTGATTGCGGAGTTAATGTAAATGTGTCAATCTCATGGCATCGTTATCGGGAACGATTGCGCAAATAAACAATTGACATTGAAGCTAAAATCCATAAAAACAGTTTAGCATTGAGATGGATTTCGCTTCTGGAAAATTAAGATTTGAATTATTTGTTTGATGCAAAAAAAATTTTCTTACTAACATTTAATAAAGCTGTATGAAGAAACTCTCACTCATTCTTTTCACAATTTGCATTTCCATAATTTCATTTGCGCAGGCAAGGCAAATAAAAGGAAATGTAACTGATGAAGCAGGCGCACCACTACCCGGAGCCAATATTTTATTAAGCGGGACAAAAACCGGATCACAATCTGATGCAAAAGGAAATTTTACAATCAATGCCCCGGGTACAGGTTCAGTACGTTTAATAATCAGTTACAGCGGATATGTATCTGCAATGATAACAAGTGACGGAATAACTGATATTGCTGTAAAACTTGTGAAAGATGCGGCCGAATTGGAAGATGTGGTTGTAGTGGGATATACAACTATAAAAAGAAAAGACCTTACTGGTTCGGTATCTTCTGTTTCAGCCAAACAATTAAAAGATATTCCTCTTTCATCTGCTGCAGAAGCATTGCAGGGCAGGTTAGCAGGAGTTCAAGCTATCAGTTCTGAAGGTGCACCAGGAGCGGATATAATTATTAGGGTAAGAGGTGGTGGTTCTATTACACAAGACAACTCACCATTATATATTGTAGATGGTATTCAGGTAGAAAATGCACTTTCTGTTATTTCTCCACAGGATATTGCTTCAATAGATGTATTGAAAGATGCATCAACAACAGCAATTTATGGAGCCAGGGCTGCAAATGGTGTGGTTATTATTACTACAAAAGCAGGAAAGCCGGGTAAAACACAAATAAGTTATAACGGTTCTTTCGGTACCAGAAAATTGCCATCAACCCAGGCTGTATTAAGTCCCTACGATTTTATAGTATGGCAATGGGAAAGAACAAGAGGCAGTGTGGCCGACAGTTCCAGTTTTGCGCAAACATATGGTACTACATGGGACACATTGGCTAATTATAAAAATGTAACGCCGGTAAACTGGCAGGAAGAAGTGTTTGGGAGAACAGCCAAATACCAGAACCATAATATTTCTGTAAATGGTGGAGATAGAAATACAACTTTCAATTTGAGTGTGACTGCAAACAGGGAGGATGGAATTTTACTAGAATCAGGATTTGACAGAAACATTGTCAACTTTAAACTTGATCATAAAATATCTGACAAACTGAAAGTTGGAATAACTGCCCGCTACCTTGATCAAAAAATAAAAGGCGCCGGTACTACAAATAGCGGAACCAGAGCTACCAATCGTCTTCGCCATACTATTAATTACCGTCCATTTGAATTGCCAAGGCCAGGTTTTGGAGTGGATGATTTTGATGAGGCTTATTATCTTGCATCAAGCGGAGCCACCAATCCTGTAATACTTACCCGGGCAGATTACAGAAGACAACAAACAAAGGCTACTTACCTCAGCGGTTACTTCAACTATACAATTGTTAAGAATTTAGTATTACGTTCAACTTTTGGATTTGATAATGCCTATATAAGAACTGATCTTTTTGCCAGCAAAATTACTGCCTTAGCCCGTACGGCTGCCTCTTTGCCTGTTGCATCTATCGGGGAACAAAACAATCAATCATTAAGTAACTCCAATACGCTGCAATACACACTGAATAATTATAAAGGACATCATGATTTAACTGTTTTAGTTGGTCAGGAAGTAGTTGATGTGAGAGTAAAGACCACTGCAGTTGAAACAAGATATTTCCCTGCAGATATAAGCGCTGAAAAAGCATTGGCCAATATGGGTCTTGGCGCAGCGCCAACTGGTTCTTCACAACCTCTGCCTTCTTCTTTTGTAAATCCTGCCAACAAATTATTTTCAATGTTTGGCAAACTTAGTTATGCGTATGATGATAAATATCTTGCTACTTTTAATTTACGCTCAGACAGATCATCTAAATTCAGTGCAGACAAAGGTGGTCTTGTGTTTCCTTCCGGTTCGGTTGCCTGGAGATTTTCTAAAGAAAAATTTATGGATAAAATATCCTGGCTTACTGATGGTAAGTTGAGGTTTGGATATGGATCAGTAGGTAACAACCGGATTGGTGATTTGTTATACCTGCAATTATATGGTGTTACGGGTCAGTATGCATTTAACCATTCTATACTTCCCGGACTTTCTCCTTCAGCTCTTTCAAATCCTAATTTAAGATGGGAAAAAAATACAACAAGAAATTTTGGACTTGATCTTTCTTTATTCAGAAACAGGGTTGACTTTACAATGGATATTTATAAAAATACAGCCAACGATCTTTTATTGGATGTGGCCATTCCACCCAGCACAGGATACAACAGCCAGATTCAGAATATAGGATCCACCTCAAACAGGGGCATAGAATTTCAACTGAATGCAATACCGGTTCAGAAAAAAAATGTTACCTGGACATCAAATTTTAATATTTCATTTAATAAAAACAGGGTTGAAAACCTTGGAGGCATTTCAGTAATTGCCCGTAATTCAAACTGGCAGGGAAGTGATGGTGTGCCTGATTATTTAGTAAAAGTTGGACAACCAGCAGGACTAATGTATGGATTTATCACCGACGGTTTTTACAAGATAAACGAGTTTGATTATAATCCTGCTACATCTGCTTATACATTAAAAGCAGGTATTGCTGCCAATACAGTTTATGGAGCACCTCAGCCAGGTTCATTAAAATGGAAAGACATCAGCGGCCCTGCCGGTGTACCTGACGGAGTAATAAATTCAGATTACGACAGAACGGTAATAGGAAATGCCAATCCTGATTTTACCGGCGGATGGTATAACGAAGTAAGATTTGCAAATTTTGATGCAAGCGTTTTTGTAAACTTTGTAGTGGGCAATGATGTTTACAATGCAAATAAAATAGAATGGACAGATGGGGCATTTCCAAATCTGAATATGCTTGACATTATGAAAACCCGGTTTACAAATATTAATGAACTCGGGCAAAGAATAACAGATCCCACAGCACTGGCAAAGCTGAATGAGAATGCTACAATCTGGTCGCCGGTAAGAGTGCAACGCTGGTGGTTACATTCCTGGGCTGTAGAAGATGGATCATACCTGCGGTTCAATAATCTTACACTCGGTTATACAATTCCTAAAAATTTACTGGCTAAAATGAAAATAACCTCGTTCAGGGTGTATGCTACTGTTAATAATCTTGGAACTATTACAAACTATACCGGTTACGATCCTGATGTTACTTCAAGAAGATCAGATCCATTAACACCGGGTGTTGATTTTGCAGCCTATCCAAGATCAAGAACCTGGGTATTTGGAGTAAACCTTTCTTTATAAAAAATAAATTCTTAGAAATATGAAAAATAAATTTTATCAAATATTGGCATCAGTAGTTCTTCTGATAGCTTTAGTATCAACCGTTGGTTGTAAAAAATACACGGTGGTTGATCCGGTATCACAATACAGTATTGCACAAGCATTCTCTGATGTGTCCAATGCAACCAATGCAGTTATTGGAGTGTATGATGAATTGCAGGGCGACAATGGTTATGGTATCCGTATCAGCATGTATTATCCTTATGATACTGACGAAGGAATTGTAAGCGGTGGTATTGACAATGGAAGAAGAGGTGTTGGCCGTTACCAGTTGTTGCTTACCAATGCAGAAATTTCAAACCCATTCCGCCAATTATACCGGGGAGTGGAAAAAGCAAACTTGTGTATTGAACAAATTCCCCTGATGCCTCAATACACATCAGGTACTGCTGCCGAGCAAAAAGAATTAAAGCGTTTACATGGCGAAGCATTAACACTAAGAGCACAATTTTTATATCAATTGATTCTGAACTGGGGCGATGTGCCTGCACCTTTGATTCCGGCTTACAAACAAACAGATTTGTTTATTCCGCAAACAAACCGTGATTCAACTTACGATATCATACTTGCTGATTTGGCTACTGCAAAAACCTTACTGCCCTGGCGGTTAGAGGTTATAAGAAATGAAAGAATCACTAAAGGAGTTGCCATGGCTCTGCGTGCAAGAATTGCATTATTCAGAGGTGGATATTCTTTGAGAAGTAATGCAACAATGGAAAGACGGGCAGATTTTCTTTCTTATTATACCATTGCCAGAGATGAATGTGCTGAATTGATGGCAAACAGAACACAACATGATCTCAATCCGAGTTTTGAAGATGTCTGGAGAAAGGTTACCTCATTTGTTTATGATCCAAAAGGAGAAATAATTTTTGAAGTAGGCGCTGGTGGTGGCAATGGAAACAGCGACAGCCGGATGGGAAATTATGACGGGCCAAACTTAGCCAATACAACAAGATATGGCGCCGGTGGTGGTGGTATCCTTATTTTACCAAATTATTTTTACGCATTCGATTCTGTAGATACCAGGCGTGACGTTACGATTACACATTTCCAGGCGAGTTCAACTAATCCCGCCACTTATAATGTAAAAGCTCAAAGACGACTTGGAGAATTGAATACTGGTAAATACAGAAGAGATTGGCGTGTACCATTATTACCAGGAACAGTTTTGAATGTGGGTTACAACTGGAGCATGATTCGTTTTTCAGATGTATTGCTTATGTACGCAGAGGCTGTGAACGAAATTAATAACGGCCCTACGGCTGCTGCCATTACTGCGTTTGAAGAAGTAAGAAAAAGAGCTTATGCAGGAAATGTTGGATCGATTGGAGCCACTCCTGCTATTAAAACAGATTTCTTTGATGCAATTGTAAGAGAAAGATTTCTTGAGTTTGGGCATGAAGGCATCCGTAAATATGATTTAATAAGATGGAATTTATTGGCCACAAAGATTGCTGAAGCCAGAACAAAAATTCAGCAAATACGGGATATGACAGGTGCTTATACCATCGTTCCGGATTCTATTTGGTGGAAAAATAATGGAGAAGAAATTCAGTATTACGCCGGCGTGGGAGCTCCTGCAACTGCACAACCATTTTGGAGACCAAAACAAAGACCCAATCCAACAACAGGCTGGACCGGGATACAATGGGCAAGGCATCTTACTGCTACAAATGCTCTTACCGTGGATATAGCAAGGCCGTTATGGCAGGGATTTGCATTTTATTTTGTGCCAGGTAAAAGTGAATTATTTCCGTTTGACCAGGCAACTATAGCATCATACCAGGGAAAAATAAAACAAAACCCCGGTTATTAATTTTTTTCTCATGTGGTAGTTTTTGAATAATAGTTTTTGATTAAGGCTGCTGCTTTTGCAGCAGCTTTTTTATTTTTAATAAAAAAATGAGTATCAGTTATAAATATTTTTTTCTTTTGTTGTCTGTTGTATTTACATTTTCATGTACGGCACAAAAAAATAATACAGTAGTTGTATTAGATAATGCAATTGCTTTTCCCGGCGCAGAAGGTTTTGGTAAATACACAACAGGTGGCCGTGGCGGAAAAATTTATATTGTAACCAATCTGAATGATGATGGTGAAGGCAGTTTCAGAAAAGCAGCAACTGCCACTGAACAACGCATCATTGTTTTTGCAGTATCCGGTACTATTCATTTGAATTCTTCAATTTCTATAAAAGCAAATGCAACCATCGCCGGACAAACAGCGCCAGGTGATGGAATTTGTATCGCCGACAAATCTGTAGGATTGGGTGGCGATAATATTATTCTTCGTTACATAAGATTTCGCCTTGGCGATAAATGGCAGCGACAAGCTGGAATGACAGATGGCAGCGGAGGAGAAGATGCATTCAGTGGTGGCGGCAAAAAACATATTATTATTGACCATTGCACATTCAGTTGGAGCAATGATGAATGTTTTTCTGTTTATAATGGTGACAGCACCACTTTTCAATGGAATATTATTTCAGAGCCGCTCAACTATTCCTATCATTTTGAAACAGGAGATACCGATTGGGAAAAACATGGCTTTGGTGGTATCTGGGGTGGCAAACATTTATCAGCCCATCATAATTTATTTGCCCATTGTAACAATCGTAATCCACGGTTTAATGGTAACCGGCAGGGCATCATGGAATTTGTTGATTATACCAACAATGTGATTTACAACTGGGGCGGTAATAATATTTATGCAGGCGAAGGAGGAAATTATAATATCATCAACAACTATTTTAAATATGGCCCGTCAACTAATAAAAATGTGCAGTACCGGATAGTGAACCCCGGTAAAACTGAAACAATTGGTTTTGGTAAATGGTATGTAGATGGAAATTTTGTAGATGAAGCAAAAGATGTTTCAAAAAATAACTGGCTGGGCATTGTCATGGGTAATGGCGGGACTGATGAGGATAAACGGAATACGGTTATTGATAAACCACATCCGGCAGATATGATTAATATACAAACAGCTGAAGAAGCGTTTGAGTCCGTTTTAAATCATGCAGGCGCCAGCTATAAAAGAGATACATTGGATGAGAGAATTATTAATGATGTAAAGAACAGAACTGGATTTATCATTGATGTGCAGGGGCGGTATCCACATCACTCACCATTTGAAATGACAGTGACTGCCTGGCCTGCCTTACAATCATTACCAGCACCAGCAGATAATGATAAAGATGGAATGCCCGATGATTGGGAAAAGAAAAATAAATTAAATCCGAATGATGGTGTTGACGCTTCTAAATTTACTCTAAGTAAAAGTTATACAAATATCGAGGTGTACATAAACCAGATTATAAAATGAAAAAATATTTCCTCATTCTTATTGCTATAGGTTCATTCGCATTTATTTTACCCGAAAAAAAGAAAATAAAAATATTTATTGCCGGAGACAGCACTGCAAGCATTAAAGAAACCAAAGCTTTTCCTGAAACAGGTTGGGGAATGCCATTTGTTTATTTCTGGGATAGTACTGTAACGGTTGTCAACAAAGCAAAAAACGGACGCAGTACAAAATCATTTCGTAATGAAAAACTCTGGCAACAAATATTAGACGAATCATCCGAAGGAGATTATGTGTTTATACAATTTGGTCATAATGATGAGGTGCCAACAAAAGCAAATGCAACAACTGAAGTTGAATTCAGGAATAATCTTACCGTCTTTATTTCGGAAGCAAGAAATAAAAAACTAAATCCTGTATTATTTACGCCGGTTGCAAGAAGAAAATTTGATTCCACAGGAAGAATTGTTGGTACACATGAAGTGTATTCGCAAATTATTAGAGATATAGCGGCAAAAGAAAATGTTTCGTTAATTGATATGGATAAAAAAGCACAGCAGCTTTATCAGCAAATGGGCGTTGAGCATTCCAAACTTTTATTTCTTCAGTTGAAACCGGGTGAACATCCAAATCATCCTGAAGGGAAAGAAGATAATACCCATTTCAATGAATTAGGCGCAAGATTAATTGCTCAGATTGTTTTGAAAGAAATCAGGGAACTAAAATTGGAATTGGCAGAAAGAATAATTGTTCCGGTAAAAAAATAATTAGAAAAAGATGAAGCAACTATCACTCATATTTTTTTGTTTCCTGTTTAATGCAAAAGTTTTTACTCAATCCACTGCGGGGTTAACGGGCAAACCCGATACTTCCTTTTCTCTTAACAGTGCATATGCGGGAACAATAAAAACTCATCCTGATGCAAAAATTGTAAATGAATTTAAATCAGACTCAGTAAAAGAAAAACGAAATATTGTTTACTGTAAAATTGGGGATAGAAACTTACTGCTTGATGCTTTTTATCCTGCTAAAAAAACAAAAAATCAACGAACAGCCATTATCATAATCCATGGTGGCGGTTGGAGAACGGGTAACAAAACAATTCATCATGCAATGGCACAGCGGCTTGCTGCGTTGGGATATGTTTGTTTCACTCCGGAATACAGACTTTCAACAGAAGCATTATATCCTGCCGGGGTGTTTGATATTAAATCTGTCATACGCTGGGTAAGAAAAAATGCCGCAATATACAATCTGGATACAAATAAAATTGTAGTGTCCGGCCACTCTGCAGGTGGAGAACTGGCAGCCATGATGGGTGCAACAAATAACATCAACTCATTTGAAGGAACAGGCTGTAATTTAAAATCAGGAAGTAATGTGAATGCTGTAATTGATATTGATGGACTGCTTGCTTTTATACATCCCGAATCTGGTGAAGGTGATGACAGCAAAAGAATATCGGCAGCAACCAATTGGTTTGGTTATTCAAAAACTGAAAATCCTGATTTATGGAAGCAGGGTTCACCGCTTACACATGCAGGCAGGCATACGCCACCAACATTATTTATAAACAGCAATGTGGCAAGAATGCATGCAGGAAGAGAAGATTATATTAATATTTTAACTAAGTATAATATTTATACAGAAATAAAATCATTTGAGGCGCCACATTCATTTTGTTTGTTTGAACCGTGGTTTACACCAACGATAAAACATATGGATGATTTTTTGAAAAAAGTATTTTATAAAAACAAACCCGCTTCCACGGTAATAAGAGTTGCACAGGATGGGAGTGGCAATTACAAAACTGTGCAGGAAGCATTGAATGCAGTTCCTGTGAAAAATAAATCGCCTTTAATTATTTATATCCGAAACGGGGTTTATCGGGAAAAACTTTATATCGATTCATTGAAGAGCTTTGTGACACTGATAGGTGAAAATAAATTCAATACTATTCTCACTTACGATGACCACACAGGTAAGCTGTCACCAAAAGGAGACACTATCAATACCAGAACTTCCTGGAGTTTTAAAATTCTCGCAGATAATTTCACTGCTGAAAATATTACATTTCAAAATGATGCGGAATTTACAGCTGGTCAGGCTGTAGCAGTAGAATCAGATGGCGATAAAGCAATTTTTAGAAATTGCCGCTTTATCGGCAACCAGGATGTATTATTTACAAATAATGATATGAGCCGGCAGTATTTTGAAAACTGTTATATAGAAGGCACTACAGATTTTATTTTTGGTTCTTCTACTGTTTGGTTTGAAAAATGTCATATTCATAGTAAGAAGAATTCACATGTTACAGCAGCATCTACACCAAAGGAAAAAGAATTCGGTTATATTTTTAATGAATGTATATTGACAGGTGATACTTCTTTGCACAATGTTTCATTGGGCAGGCCCTGGCGGCCTTATGCTCATGTGGTGTACATGCATTGTTTTATTGGCCAGCATATAAAAGCAGAAGGATGGAGCAATTGGAATCAAACAGAAAATTATAAAACCACCCGGTATGCTGAGTATAAAAATTATGGGGCATCGGTAAACCCGGCAGCAAGAGTAAGTTGGGCAAAACAATTGACAAATGAAGAAGTAAAAAAAATTACTATTACAAATGTCTTTAATGACTGGAATCCACTAATAAAAATAAAACAATGAGAAATTATAGTTTGATTATATCACTCCTGTTTTTAATAAATGTAAATGCACAATCAATTACTGAAATTCCATTGTATAATAATGGAGTGCCAAATTCTACCGGTGCAGCAAATAAAGAGAATTCAACTTTCAGAGATAATGTAACCCGCATTGCAAAAGTGAGTGTGCCGGCACTTACCATTTATAAACCTGCAAAACCAAATGGCAAATCAGTTATCATTTGTCCGGGTGGCGCATACGGTATTCTTGCATTTGATAAAGAAGGAACAAGAGTGGCAGAAGAAATGAATCGCTGGGGTGTTACTGCATTTGTTTTAAAATATCGTTTGCCCGATGATACAACGATGATTGATAGAAGCCTTGCACCATTGCAAGATGCGCAACAGGCAATAAGATTAATAAGAAGCAATGCTAAAGAGTGGGGCGTTGATAAAAATAAAATCGGCATCATGGGTTTTTCTGCCGGTGGGCATCTTGCAGCTACAGCAGCAACTCATTTTGTTTCCAATGCTGATGTAAATAATAAAGACACCACTTCGGTACGTCCTGATTTCGCCATTCTCATTTATCCCGTTATCAGTTTCGACAGTACCATCACACACAAAGGTTCAAGAAATAATTTAGTGGGAGCAAATGCAACGGAAGAAAAAATTAAATTCTTTTCAAATGAATTGCAGGTAACAAAAAACACTCCACCCTCATTTCTTGTTCATGCAGGTGATGATAGCGGAGTACCGGTCGAAAATAGTATTCGTTTTTACCAGGCATGTATAAAAAATAAAGTGCCTGCCGAATTACATTTTTATCCAAACGGTGGCCATGGTTTTGGCATGTATAATAAAACAACAACCGATAACTGGATGGAACGATTGTCTAATTGGTTAAATTCGTTGAAGTAAAATTTCAATTTTATAAACAATAGAATCATCAAACGAAAAATGTGATTACTTCTTTAGGACTCTTAGCCCCTCTCCGCCAGGAGAGGGGGTTGGGGGTGAGGCTTAACTTGAAGGAAAAAATATTTATGAAACAAATCAACACAGCATTATGTTCCTTCGGAATGAGCGGCTGGGTATTTCATGCTCCGTTCATCAGCATTCATCCCGGATTTAATTTTTACGGAGTATGGGAAAGAACAAAAAACCTGGCGCAGGAAAAATATCCCGGTGTAAAAACGTTCAGGTCACTGGAAGAATTATTAGCAGATAAGAATATTGAACTGGTTATTGTCAATACGCCAAGTGTCACACATTTTGATTTTACAAAACAGACTTTGCTTGCAGGCAAACATGTAGTTGTAGAAAAACCATTTACTGCAACGGTTGACCAGGCAGAAGAATTAATTAAACTGGCAAAGAAGAAAAATCTAAAACTATCCGTTTATCAAAACCGCCGCTACGACAGCGATTATAAAACGGTGAAAAAAGTATTGGATGAAAATCTCCTGGGAGAAATTGTGGATGTGGAAATCCGTTATGACAGGTTTGTTCCTGAACTGAGTTATAAAACACATAAAGAAACTCCCACACCCGCTGTTGGTTGTTTGTATGATTTGGGTTCGCATTTAATAGACCAGGCTTTGCAATTATTCGGAATGCCACTTGCTGTTTTTGCTGACATCACTATCAACCGCCCCAATGCCAAAGTGGATGATTATATTGATTTGAAATTATTTTATCCAACTCACCGGGTAATAATAAAATCCAGTTACTATGTAAGGGAAGCCATGCCTGGTTATCAACTTCACGGAAAAAAAGGTTCGTTTATAAAACATAAAACAGATGTACAGGAAACAGACCTGCAGGCTAACAAAAAACCGGGTGGTGATGATTGGGGTAAAGAACCGGAATCACAAAACGGCTTATTGCATACAGAAAAAGACGGTAAAATAATCAGGGAACATATTCCATCATTGCAGGGAAACTATGGCGAATATTATAATGGTATTTATAAAGCCATTACTGAGAATGCAGAAATGCCAGTAACCGGAGAAGAAGGAATGAATGTGATTAAAATTATTGAAGCGGCTATTTTAAGCAATAGAGAAAAAAGAGTAATTGAGTTATGATAAAATTATTTTCAATAATAGTATTACTCATTTCGCAATTTACTTTTGCACAAAGCAATTTAAAAGTATTTGTAGCAGATAATGGCGACGGAACTTTTAAAAATCCAATCATTCATGCTGATTATAGTGACCCCGATGCAATAAGAGTGGGAGATGATTATTATATGGTTTCATCCAGCTTCACCCATATTCCCGGTTTGCCAATACTCCATTCAAAAGATTTGGTGAATTGGAAACTGATTGGACATGCTTTAAAAAAACAACCACCTTTTGATGTATATGATAAAGTAAAACACGGAGCCGGTGTTTGGGCGCCTTCAATACGTTTTCATAATTATGAATTTTATATTTACTATCCCGACCCTGACTATGGAATTTATATGCTGAAATCAAAAAACATCAACGGCCCGTGGACTGAACCGTTATTAATTGAGGCGGGCAAAGGTTTAATAGACCCTTGTCCATTTTGGGATAATGACGGAAAGGTTTATTTAACTCATGCTTATGCAGGCAGCCGTGCAGGAATAAAATCTATCATTGTCATTAAAGAATTAAATAAAGATGGAACAAAAGTTATTGGCAATGGAGTAATGGTTTATGACGGACATGAACTGGATGCAACAGTGGAAGGCCCGAAAGTGTATAAAAGAAATGGATGGTATTATTTATTTGCACCGGCGGGTGGTGTAAGCACTGGTTGGCAAATTGTTTTGCGCAGCAAAAATATTTATGGTCCCTATGAAAGAAAAATTGTGCTTGATCAGGGAACAACAAATATCAATGGACCGCATCAGGGTGCATGGGTGCAAACACAAACTGGGGAAGATTGGTTTTTACATTTCCAGGATAAGGATGCTTATGGAAGAATCATTCATTTGCAACCTGTGAAATGGATAAAGGACTGGCCGGTGATTGGAATTGATAAAGATGGTGATGGTAAAGGTGAGCCGGTTCTTATTTATAAAAAACCAAATGTTGGTAAAATATTTCCTGTAACAACAATTCAGGATAGCGATGAATTCAATTCAACTCAGTTGGGATTGCAATGGCAATGGCAGGCCAACCCGGCAGAAGGTTGGGCTTTTACAACACCCAATGGTTTTTTTAGAATGTTTTCTGTTAATAAAAATGATTCAATAAAAAATGCATGGGATTATCCAAATATTTTTACACAAAAATTTCCTGCAGAAGAATTTACCGTTACAACAAAGCTTTCCTTTAAACCAAGATTGGATGGAGAAAGAATCGGATTTATAGTTTATGGTGCAGATTATGCATATTTATCTTTGGTGAAAAAACCAGATGGCAATCACATTTCATTCAGTATATGCAAAGAGGCAGACAAAGGAAATAAAGAAACAGTACAGGATGGAGAAAAGATAAACAGTGCGGATATTTATTTCAGAGTTTCAGTAACCAAAGGAGCAGTTTGTGAATTCAGTTTTAGTGAAGACGGAAAAATATTTAAAACAATCGGAGAAAAATTAATTGCAAAACCCGGAAGATGGGTAGGTGCAAAGCTTGGCTTGTTTTGTTCACGAACAGTAAAGACAAATGATGCGGGGTATGCGGATGTGGATTGGTTTAGAGTAGAAGAACAACGCCCCTAAATCCCCTAAAGGGGACTTGCTGAAACACAGCCCCTGCTTTTCAACGATGATGATAAAATATAATTTTATTGAATGTTGAAAATAATATTAGAAATAGTACAAAGTTCAACCATCCCCTCCTCGGGAGGGGCGAATTTAGGAGATTAACTGGTATAGGAAACCGGGGTGGGTTTTTTAAATGATAAAGAATAATTAAATGCGGAGTTACGATTGCTGAATAGAATTCCTTAAGTACAAGTGTGCGACGCAAGATAACCTAACGGCGGGGCCGTTACACCAATGGAAATGAACATTTATAAATTGTTGATTTCTAACTACAATAAATTGTGTTCATTAGTACGGAAGCTAAATAGTAGTACTAAAGTTGGGTACATAAAATATATTTGAAAAAATTTTAAAGATAAAAATG
>JANOJO010000712.1:0-2955 GCA_031418795.1 Bacteroidota bacterium
ATGCATTTCGGGGCGAGAAAGAAGATGCATTTGTTTGGCTGGAGACTGCGTATAATAAAAAAGACAGTTGGTTATTCTGGATTAAAAGTGATCCTTTATTGAAAAATCTGGAAGGTGACCCCCGACACATAGCTTTCCTGAAGAAGATGAACCTGCCAATAGATTAATTCAGTTTTTCTTTATCTTCAATTTCTCACAGCTTTATATGCCCCAGTCCCGCCAGCTCGCAGCTATTATGTTTACCGATATCGTCGGTTACACGGCGTTAATGGGTAATGATGAACAAAAAGCATTTGAACTTCTTGACAAAAACAGGCAAATTCAAAAACCAATCATTGAACAATATAATGGCAGATGGATAAAAGAACTGGGCGATGGAGTTATGGCAAGTTTTAATACAGTTTCCGATGCTGTGAATGCAGCTATTAAAATTCAGCAAACATGTAATTCATCAAAGGAATTTCAACTACGTATCGGTATTCATTTAGGCGAAGTTGTCTTTGAAAATGATGACGTATTTGGTGATGGAGTAAATATTGCTTCACGAATACAAGCCATCGCAAACCCCGGAAGCATTTTTATTTCAGAATCGGTTCACAATAGCATTTCCAACAAAAAAGAGTTCCAGACAAAATTTGTTAAAGAAGAAAAGCTTAAGAACGTAAAAGAGTCGGTAAAAATTTACCAGGTAGTTGCTGAAGACGTTATTCAACATCACCTGAACATTGGGCAAAAAATGAAACCGAAACCTAGAGTATTATTGATCTCGGTTGTAATTATTGCATTGTTAATAGGAGGATATTTTATCCAAAAAATCCTCACCAATAAAAAGAGTTCTCAAATAACCACCACAAGTAAATCAGTTGAAAAATCAATCGCTGTCCTTCCATTTGTAAATATGAGTGCCGACACTACCCAGGAATATTTCAGTGATGGAATGACCGAGTCGCTCATCTCTGATCTTGCTCAAATTCCCGGGCTTTTAGTTATATCAAGGAATAGTGTTTTTCAATATAAAGGAAAAGCGGTGAATCCTGTTGAAGTTGGGAAGGAACTAAAGGTGCGTTATATACTGGAGGGTAGTTTGCAACGCTCAGGAGATGTTCTTCGTATCAATGCCCAATTGATCGAAACAAAAACCGGTTTTCACGTTTGGGCCGATAAATTTGATAAAAAGATACAAGACCTTTTTTTAGTACAGGATGATATTTCCAATCATATCATTGAAGAATTAAAAATAGCGATCGCAAGAGAAGATTCTATATCAAAACCGCCTCCCACACAAAATATAGAAGCATACGATCATTACTTACGAGGTTACTATCTTTTCAGAAAAGCCAGTGCTGCTAACCGGCCCCTGATCGATAGTTCCATTGTACTGTTTGAAAAAGCCATTTCTCTTGATCCCAAATTTGCTCATGCTTATTCCGCTCTCGGTAAAGCTTATGTCACGCTTTTTTTTATTTATAGCGCTGACTCAAAGTTGGAAGCAAAAGCATATGTCGCTATTGAAAAAGCACTGAGCCTAGATCCAAAGCTTGCCGATGCTTATTTAGCTAAAGGAAATCTTTCCTGGACGTTGTCAAATGGTTTTCCGCATGAAAAAGCAATAAAAGAACTTAAACATGCCATATTGTTGAATCCAAATCTTGTGGAAGCACATGAAAATTTGGGAAGCATTTACTTTCATATAGGATTGCTTGATGAAGCGCTTGCCAAACTTAGATTTGCTTTAACCTTAGATCCTGCCAGTCGTTTTGCACGACCGAGAGTAGCAAGAGTTCATTGGTATCAGCAGAAATTTGATTCAGCGTTACAGGAATTTTCTGCACTTCCACCTTCTGACTGGTTGCGAGAACATGCTATTGTATTATGGAATCTTGGCAGAACAGATGAAGCTTTTAAGGCTCTTGATCAGATGACAACGATTAAACAAAAAATAAATTACGACCAGGCAGCGGGTTACGCTGTATTATTTGCGGCAACAGGCAGAAAAAAAGAAGCTGAAGAAAAAATTAAGTTTGCTATTGAACATGGCGAGGGTTCTTCACATTTTCATCATGCCGAACATTTGATTGCTTCTGCGTATGCACTTATGGGAGATGCAAAATCAGCCGTTGAATGGCTGCAAAAAACAGCCGATCATGGAATGCCATGCTATCCTCTATTTAAAAACGATCCCAATCTTAAAAATATAAGAAACGATCCTGCTTATATTTCTTTAATGGAGAAAATAAAGAAACAGTGGGAATATTATAAGTCGAATTTATAAGAAAAGGAATATCTTTCTATAGAATAGCATAACCATTTTAAATCATGTCAGCACAATCCCGCCAGCTCGCCGCCATCATGTTTACTGACATCGTCGGGTACACTGCGTTAATGGGAGCGGATGAGACAAAAGCATTTGAGTTACTGAATAAAAACAGGCAAATCCAAAAACCAATTATTGATGAGTTCAACGGAAAATTTATAAAAGAGATCGGCGATGGCATTCTTGCAAGCTTTGGTAATGTATCCGATGCTGTAAATGCAGCTATCAGGATACAGGACATTTGTAATTCCACAAACGACTTTCAGTTACGAATCGGCATCCACCAGGGTGATGTAGTAATTGAGGAGAATGATGTGTTTGGTGATACGGTGAATATTGCTTCAAGGCTGCAGGCCATAGCCCCACCGGGAGGTATTTATATTTCGGAATCGGTTGAAAGAAATATCAAGAACAAAAAAGATATCAAATCTGTTTTTGTAAGGGAAGAAAAACTGAAAAATGTAAGCGAACCGGAAAGAATTTATCAGTTGCTTCCGTCAGGTTCCGGGATTTCGGAAAATACCCGGGAAGAATTCAAAAAGAAAAAAGTTACAGGTTTTAAAAAAATATTCCCTGTTGCCGGTATTATCCTCATTCTTGCTTTGGGCTACTGGCTATATAGCAGCTTTATCAAAAATACC
>JANOJO010000713.1:0-6084 GCA_031418795.1 Bacteroidota bacterium
TAAAAAATTAACCCTTGAAGATATTTATACCAATAATCTCTACAGGGCTAAAGGCGTGGGACAATTGCGGTGGATGAAGGATAACAAAAGTTATTCAACACTTGAATTTAACACGACTGCAAAAGGAAATGATATTGTTCGTTATGATGTTGCCAGTGGAACAAAAGCTATTCTTGTAAATGCCAGTCAATTGTTACCTGCAGGATCAGCCAAGCCATTGACCATTGATAATTATATATGGTCTGAAGACAACAGCAAGCTTTTGATATTTACAAATACAAGAAAAGTGTGGCGCCAAAATTCAAGAGGCGATTACTGGGCGCTGAATCTTGCTACAGGTAAACTTAAGCAATTGGGCAAGGGCATGGAAGAAGCTACACTGATGTTTGCCAAATTTTCACCGGATGGAGGAAGAGTGGCCTATGTAAGCAAGCTGAATATCTATACAGAAAATATAAGTACTGGAGTAATAACACAGTTAACAAAAGATGGAGGAAAAAATATCATTAACGGTACTTTCGATTGGGTGTATGAGGAAGAATTGGATAACCGCGATGGTTTTCGCTGGAGCCCCGATGGAAAAAATATTGCATACTGGCAATCAGATACAAAAGGCGTCGGTACTTTTTACATGATCAATAATGTGGATTCAAATTATTCAGTGCCCATTCCATTGCCCTATCCAAAAGTAGGTACTGCAAATTCTGCTGTAAAAGTTGGTGTTATATCTGCAACCGGCGGACAAACAAAATGGTTCAAGGTGCCCGGTGATCCCCGCAACAACTATTTAGCCCGAATGGATTATATACCCGGCTCTGATGAAGTGATGATTCAGCAACTGAACCGTTTGCAGAATACAAATACCGTTTGGGTTGGCAATACAAAAACTATGGCGCTGAAAAATATTCTTACAGATAAAGACGAAGCTTTTCTGGATATACACGATAATATTGTGTGGCTTGATAATACAAAAGCTTTTACCTGGACCAGTGAAAAAGATGGCTGGCTACATTTGTATAAAGTATCAAGAGATGGAAAAGAAATGCAACTGATCACCAGGGGAAATTTTGATGTGGTGAATATTAATTGTATCGATCCTGTGGGTGGTTATGTATATTATATTGCTTCGCCGGAAAATTATACCCAACGATATCTGTATCGCAGCCGGCTCGATGGAAGTGGAGAAGCAGAAAGAGTTTCACCAACGAATATGTCGGGTCAGCATTCTTACCAGATATCTGCTGATGCAAAATATGCTATACACAATTTTACAAATGCAAAAACCCCGCCACGCATATCACTGATCGATCTGTCTGCACATACAGAAATAAAATTGCTGGAAGACAATGCTGTTTTAAAAAACAAGATGAATGAACTGGGTTTGCGTCCCAAAGAATTTTTTAAAGTGGATATTGGCGATATCATACTGGATGCGTGGATCATCAAGCCAAAAGATTTTGATCCGCAAAAAAAATACCCGGTCATTTTTCATGTGTATGGAGAACCTGCGGGCTCTACAGTTCAGGATAACTGGGGCACAGGAGATAATTTCTGGCATCAATACCTGTCAAATGAATTAGGTTGTATTGTGATGAGCATTGATAACCGGGGCACAAGGGTGCCGCGGGGCCGTGAATTCAGAAAATGTATTTATCGCCGGATTGGTTTATTGGCTGCCGATGACCAGGCAAGTGCTGCAAAAAAAATTATTGACATGTATTCTTTTGTTGATGCAAAACGAATTGGCATCTGGGGGTGGAGTGGCGGCGGGCAAATGTCATTGCATTGCATCTTCCGTCATGGCGATATTTATAAAACTGCTATTGCTGTTTCATTCGTTTCGTTACAAACATTGTACGATAATATTTATCAGGAAAGATATATGGGCCTGCCTTTTGATAATGCGGAAGGATACCGGGAAGGATCTCCATTAACACATGCAAAAAAATTAGGTGGCAATCTCCTTATTATGCATGGCACAGCAGATGACAATGTGCATTACCAGAATTTTGAAATGCTGGTGAATGAGTTAATCAAAAACAATAAGCTGTTCAGCATGATGTCTTATCCCATGAGGGATCATGGTATTAGTCAGCGGGAAAACACCACCCTTCATTTAAGGCGAACTATGGAGCAGTTTTGGAAAAATAAATTGTAACTTACTACGCATTTTAAAACTCAATCAACATGAGCACATACCCCAGCATATTTAATGATGTAATTGGCCCGGTAATGAGAGGCCCTTCCAGTTCGCATTGCGCTGCATCCTTACGCATTGCCCGTTTGTGTAGGGACCTGATGGATGAAAACATTAAAGATGTTTTAATTGAGTTTGATCCCAACGGTTCTTTGGCTACCACACATAAAAGCCAGGGATCTGATATGGGATTGTTTGGCGGTTTCCTGGGATGGGAAGCTTATGATGAACGTTTACCCGATTCTGATAAACATATTGTGACAGCAGGAATAAATGTAAGCATCAAAATTGTGGACATTGGCGCCGATCATCCCAACACTTACAAAATAACCTTACAAAATAATAAAGAAACAAGAAAACTCAGGGCCATTTCCACCGGCGGAGGAATGATTGAAGTGATTGAAATTGATGATGTGCCCGTTTCCATGGCAGGAGATTATTTCGAAACCCTGGTTTACTGTAATGAGCCGAAAAGTATTATGGAATTTCTCAAAGCCACTGTTCTCTTTGATGATATCAAATTCCATAAAGGAGCAAAATCTTTTATAGAAATTAAATCGCAGTCTTTTACAGATGCCGCTATTTATAAAGAACTGCAGGATATGGACGGGGTTTTATTTATCAAACAACTGCAACCCGTGCTGCCGGTACTGGCCCGCAAAAATTTACAGGTGCCCTTTATTACCTGTAATGAAATGCTGGATTATAATAAAGAAAAAAACAAATCTCTTTGGGAACTGGCAACTGATTATGAAATGGCAAGGGGAAATATTTCTGCAACAGAAGTATTTGAAAAAATGCGCAGCATCATCCATATTATGGGCAATGCCATACAACTTGGGCTCAATGGCACACAATATAAAGACCGCATTTTAGGATCTCAGTCACCGCAGTTCCGGGAAAAAATGGATGCCGGTAAATTAATTGGCGGTGACGTCAACAACCGCATTATTATGTATACAAGCGCCATGATGGAAGTAAAAAGTTCAATGGGAGTTATTGTAGCTGCACCCACAGCCGGAAGTTGCGGTGCCTTGCCGGGTGCTTTGTTTGGCACAGCACATTCCATGCATTTGCACGAAGATGAATTAGTGAAAGCAATGTTATCTGCGGGATTGATTGGTGTGTTCATTGCTGCACATGCTACGTTTGCTGCAGAGGTGGGTGGTTGTATGGCCGAAACCGGATCGGGTGGAGGTATGGCAGCTGCTGCCATAGTAGAAATGAAAGGCGGCACACTCAAACAATCTATTGCTGCCGCTTCATTGGCGCTGCAAAATTCATTGGGCATTATCTGCGATCCTATTGGCAACCGGGTAGAAGCTCCATGCCTGGGCAGAAATGTAATGGCCGCTACCAATGCAGTGTCCTGTGCAAATATGGCCCTGTCCGATTATGAACAACTGATTCCTTTGGATGAAGTGATAGAGACCATGAAAGCAGTGGGAGACCAGATACATCACACATTACGCTGCACCAATCTTGGCGGCCTCTCTATTACCAATGCCGCCAAAAAAATAGAAGCCATGCTGGAAGAAGTGCCGGGTAAATTTTTCAAAAGTTGTTAGCACCACTGGTTTTTTACATAGAAAAAAATAGGTTGTCTGAATAATAAAAAGTACTCTCAAAGACTGGTTATTCATTTTAAATACACACTTTAACTTTCCGGGCATATTGCTTTGTATTTAATTTTGAAAAGAAAAAAGAATACTCCCAAGACATTATTTTTACAGTATGTCAAACCCGGTTATTTGTATTGGCGCATCCTTTATTGATGAATTGTTTCATGCACAGGATGAAATGATGCTTGCTACTACAAATGAAGCGATAATTACAAAAACAACAGGAGGCGTAAGCAGAAATATTGCACACCAACTGGCGCTGCTGAATGTTCCAGTACAATTAATAAGCGTATTTGGCAATGACAGTGATGGAGATTGGTTAAAAACTGTTTGTAAAAATGCCGGAGTAAATCTTGATGCATCTATAACCAAAGAGGGTCTTTCGGGAAAATACACAGGTATATTGAATCCGGATGGCTCACTGTTTTCAGCATTCTTAACCAATGCTGCAAACTATTTAATTACCCCGCAACATTTAGAGCAACATAAAGATTTATTAAAAACAGCTTCATACCTGCTGGCAGATGCTAATGTAAGTATTGAAACTGTGGGCTGGTTGCTTGCACTCAGTAATGAAACAAATATTCCCTTTATTCTTGAACCCGTATCGGTTCCTCCTGCAAGAAAATTTAAAGAAGCAAATTTGAACGGGCTTCATCTTATTACTCCCAATGAAGATGAGTTGCCCGTGTTATGTTCTGAAAAAGCATTTTTTACACAACAGCAAATTGAAGAGCTGCTGGAAAGAGGAGTAAAAAATATCTGGTTGCACAATGGAAAACATGGCTCTGCATTATATAGCCATGAAAAATCAATTACTCTACAGGCTCCGGAAATAGAAGTGGTGGATTGCACCGGCGCAGGTGATGGTTCTTTGTCAGGATATATTTTAGGAAAAATTCTTGGTAATGATGAACTCGGTTGTTTAAAACTGGCACATACACTTTCAGCAGAAATTTTACAGGTGAATGGTGCCATTGCCACGCATCTCAATCAACAAAAATTATTACAGCTCGTTTCAAAATATTATCCTGATTAATGAATTCTTTTTTAGAAATACATCCCGACGTAGCTGAAGCCCTCGCGGCTTCTAAACCCGTTGTTGCCTTGGAATCCACTATCATTTCTCATGGAATGCCCTATCCCCAAAATATAAATACTGCAATTGAAGTAGAACAAATTGTTCGGGATAACGGAGCGGTACCGGCAACCATTGCAATTATAAATAGTAAATGTCATGTTGGATTAAGCAAAAAACAACTGGAGCATTTTTCTGCGGCAAAAGATGTGTGGAAAGTAAGTATAAGAGATCTGCCTTTTGTAATCAGCAAAAATTTACTGGGTGCCACTACCGTAGCCGCAACCATGCGAATTGCTTCAATGGCCGGAATAAAAATATTTGTAACCGGCGGTATTGGTGGCGTACATAGAAATGCTCAACAAACTATGGACATCTCTGCCGACCTTACTGAAATGGAAAAAACTTCTGTCGCCGTTGTTTCTGCCGGAGTAAAATCTATTCTTGATATTGGATTAACACTTGAATACCTTGAAACAAAAGGAATACCTGTTGTAACAATCGGCCAGGATGAGTTTCCAAGTTTCTATTCCAGGAAAAGCGGTTTTCTTTCACCACTTAGATTAAATACGCCGGATGAAATTGCCCGCATGCTTCACATTAAATGGCAGCTTGGGCTTGACGGTTCGGTTTTAATTGCCAATCCCGTTCCAGCCGAACAGGAAATAGATGCGGCAGAAATGGAAATTCATATTCAAGCCGCGTTGAAAACTGCTGCTGATAATAAAATTGTCGGGAAAGAGGTAACACCCTTTTTATTAAAGTACATAGCTGAACACACAAAAGGAGAAAGCCTTGAAGCCAATATTGCTTTGATAAAACATAATGCAAGGGTGGGAGCGAAAATAGCGGTAGCATATACAGAGACAAAATAAAAAAGCCCGAAATGGGGCCTAGTAGAACGGTAGGGCTTTCTGTTGTGCTGGCATTCTGTGATTCGTCAGCCGGGAACAGAAGCCCAGATGTTCTTTACCTTGATAATAGGTTGTATAAAAAAGGATAGTTTGTAGTTTGTAAAGGTTGAGTATTTGTTTTTTTTGCAAACAATAATTGCAGAAATGGGGATACCACTTTTTGTTGGAATCAGAACGCTGTCTTTAATAATGTAGCTACTGTCTGATGTTGCTGCTTACTGAGCAAGAATATTTGTACTACACACTATAAATAAAAAACTGTAAAACAAATAT
>JANOJO010000714.1:0-11421 GCA_031418795.1 Bacteroidota bacterium
GTAGTTGTTTCAGCAGTTCATCTTTATTTGAAAAAGGAATTTCTTTATTACCGAGATAATAAGTTATAAGTTGTTCTTTTTTATCGTTATCATCAAAATCATAATAATACATTCTTACGGGATGTTCTTTCGTTGCTTTTAACCTGTTATTTAATCCCGTATTTCCTGCTATCAAATCCAAATCACCATCTCCATCCACATCAACCGGCAACGTGAAATTCCACCAACCTTTTTTATCCGTGAGATTAATTTTTTCAAATTTTGATTTATCATTTTTAAAAGCTACAATTTCACCCCACTCCAAAGCAAGAATCAAATCACTGTCACCATCCTTATCCATATCGGCCCAGTCAGCATCTTTAATAAAGCCAATAGCCGAAATCTCTTTGCTGAATGAAGCAGTTACATCCACAAATTTTCCGGTACCATTATTTTTCAATAAATAAGATTGAGGAATCTTTCCATATTCCCAGGGTATTGCACGACCTCCAATAAACAGATCCACGAACCCATCACCGGTAAAATCATAAGGAACCACGCAGGATGCTGTCATCATTATATCCCCAAAAGCTCCATTCAGTTTTATAAGATTGCCTTTACCATCATTTATAAAAACTCTTGATTTCAGGAATTCACTGTTACCATAATATTCATTTCCGCCACTGGCAAGCACCAGGTCATTGTATTTGTCATTGTTTACATCCACAAAGCAGGCATCCACTTCTTCATAGGTACTGTCTGTATCCAGCGCCGGTTGATTTGATTTAATAAACTTTCCATCAATCTGCTGAATAAATAATGCAGGCTTCTTAAATTTTGAAGAACCGATAAAAACATCTTCCAGTCCATCGCCATTCAAATCACCCGTTGCTAATGCAGGGCCTTCCTTTGAAGACATAAAAGGGATCAGCGGTTCCCGGTCAAATTCATTGAACGGATTTTCTTCGTGCAGGTAGCTGATACCTGTTGAAGCAGTAATATCAACAACGGGATTGGTATAGTTTTTTGTTGGCTTCAGCAGAATAGAATAATCGAACTGAGATAAACCCCTGCGGTAAGAAAATAAATTTAAAGTATCTGATCTGTAGTTAATTTTTTCAAAACTATTATCGGGCCAAATCAAAAATAAAGAATCAACTTTCGTATTATTCAATCCAATGTGCAAGGGTATTTCCATTGAACCCTGGAATCCCCGCACAGGAAATTTTTCATAGGTCCTTATTTCATTTCCTGTGAATATAATTGCTTTTGCCCCGGTTGCATTTTTGTTCAGCGAATCCCCCTTCAATTTTAATTCAATAAAAGATTTTTTTTCTGCCCCGTCATTTGAAAGATTCCTGTAAATCAAAGCCGGTTCATTGATATTATTCACTACTATATCCAGGTCACCGTCATTATCAAAATCAGCATAGGCAGAACCATTGGAGAAAGTTGGTTCATCATTTTTTATCTGCAGAGCAATATCTGTAAAACTGGCTAGTTTCTTATTCAGGTAAAATTTGTTTTTCAGTTTGATCTGCGGAAACTTTTCAACTAATGCCAAATCTTTTTCTTCCAGTTTATTGGCCCTGATTTTTGCCTGTACCTCATCATTACTGGCATAATTGATATAATCAATATCATTCAACCGTTTTGGAATGCCATTACTGATAAATAAATCTTTCCATCCGTCATTATCAAAATCAACAAACAAAGATGCCCAGCTCCAGTCGGTGGCATGTACACCACTGTACATTCCCACTTCGCTAAACTGGTTATTGCCCCGGTTCAATTGCAGGGTATTACGTGCAAACTGCGGATGATAACCATAATTAATTTTAAAATGAAAAAGGTTGTACTCATCTTCACCAAGTGATCTTTTTAAGATATACGGATCTTCGGGCAGCATATCCATAGAAATAATTTCGGGTAACGCATCATTGGTAATATCCGCTACATCTACACCCATGCTAAACTGGCTGGTATGGGTGGTTGTTTCCTGTAACACTTCTTTGAATGAACCGTTTTTCTGATTGATGTAGAGATAATCATTTTCATGGAAATCATTACCTATATAAATATCCGGCCATCCATCCAGGTTTATATCTGATACAGCAATTCCCAGGCCGTACCCGATGATATAACCCAAAATACCGGCTGACTTTGTAGCATCATTAAACTTTCCATTATCATTCCTGTACAAATAATCTCCTGCCAGTGTGTCGAACGTATTAAAAAAAGATTTGCGTTCATTAAACGTTCCGTTGAACCGCAATGAATGATTCATCAGGTACATATCCAAATCGCCATCTATGTCATAATCAAAAAAAGCAGCCTGTGTACTAAAGCCTGAAAAAGCAAGGCCCATTTGTAAAGCTTCGTCTGAATAAAAAGGCACCCCGTTTTTATCTATGCCTTTACAAATCAGAAACTGATTTTTGCTTTTCAGCATATCATAATTACCCACCCGGCACACATAAATATCCAGTAACCCATCATTATTAATATCCACAATTGATACGCCGGTACTCCAGCCTCCATCCTGCGGAATTTTTGCAGCAGCAGTTACATCTTCAAACTTTAAACTACTTTTATTAAGATACAGTTTGTTTTCACCCTGGTTAGCGGAAAAAAATAAATCAACCAGTCCGTCATTATTAAAATCGCCTGCACCCACACCGGCACCATTGTAGAAATACATGTACTTAAACATGTTGAAAGCAGGAGTAGCTGTAAGTATATTAGAAAAATCAAGGCCGGTTTGTTTGTTGTTAAGCACTTCGAACAAAGCCGGTTTATTTACTTCTTTATTATAAGTACAGGAAAAAATAAAAAATAATCCGGCTGCTAACACGGTAATTTTTTTAATGGTACCGGCTATGTTACTACTATTAAGTCCCGCCGTATTGCGGGATTGCGTCGCACTCTTCATCTTTTTGTAATTCTGTTGAATTTTTTTATTTCCCTAAGAGATAAAGAGTAATTCTGAAAATACTCCTTTACTCTTTCACTCTTTATCTCTTAGCGAAACTTATACACAACCGGGTAATCATTATTTCTTAAAAAAAGAATATGCTTTTTATCAGTCCCGAAAATTGTTTTTATATCACGTACCATACCTGAAACAGTAATTCCTGATTGAGCAGATGGTATTTCCAAAAATACCCCGTTCCCTTTGTTCAATAGCACTAATCCGTAATTAGCATCCAGTCTTCCGAATTGCGGCAGGCAATCAGTAATATTTCCCCCAAGTATCAAATCTGGTTTACCATCTTTATTTATATCATCACACACAATTGAATTAATACTTGACAATTGTGCGGGCAGTGGTAATTCTTTAATTCTGAATTTTCCGTTTCCTTCATTATATGCAATTATACTTTTACTATAGCTAAATATGTTTACAGTTGCTGTTTTAATTAATTCGGGTTTAAAAAGTGTTTGAATGGTTTTATTGGCAAATTCATGATGTTTCAGGTTTTCTTTTTTCATTGCCGGCATAGCATCTGTAAAATCTTTTTTCAGAAATACCGTCACATCTTTACCATTCACTGTTCTTGAAAAAACCTTATCAGGAATACCATTCATATCAAAATCATTCACCCATAATTTCACCGGGTTTGCCGAGTCCGGTCTTAAATAAAAATTGTCACCGTAATTACCCAGCACCATATCATTATCACCATCTCCATCCATATCTGCAACAGCAATTGATTGCCACCAGCCGGACAGGTTATTTAAATCAGTATTCAGCTCCTCCAGTTTCCCATTATTAAAAACAAACACATGAGGTGCCATCCATTCGCCAATAATAATTAAATCATTTTTCTTATCTCCCGTTACATCAGTCCATGCCGCATCCGTCACCATTCCTATTTTCGATATTTCAGCGTTTAGTTCTTCTGTTACATCTGTAAATTTTCCCTTACCGTCATTTTCATAGATATAACTGTTAGGTACCATTCCATAACTGTATGACATATTTCTGCCGCCAACAAATAAATCCAGATCGCCATCGCTATCATAATCCATCGGAACTGCAACGGAAATATTTGAAAAATTAACCGGAAATGCAGTTGAGTCTTTTACAAAATCACCTTTCCCATTATTACGATACAACCTGTGCTGTATATACCGGTCTCTTGGCGGCTGATTATTTCCGCCGGCACCAATAAACAAATCCTGATCACCATCATTATCACAATCAAAAAACAATACAGCCACATCTTCAAAATCTTTATCCGCTTCAAATGACGATTGCGGTTTCTTTACAAAACCATTTCTTGTTTGCAGGTACAATTGTCCTGCCTGGCCTTTTGCGCCGCCAATGAAAATATCATTTAACCCATCTTTATTTACATCAGCCACTGCAGCATTGGGTCCTTCTCTCGAAAGCATGATCGGAATATTTCTTTCCTGGTAAAAATCCACAAAATCATCTTCCGTATGTTTTTCCATGGAAGCTGTTACTTCAGTAAACAGGGTTTCAGTTTTTCTTTTTTCAATTTCTTTCAGCGCTGGTTCATTTCCTGTTTGCTGAATGAAATGTGTTTTATTAAGAACCGGTTTATCAATTTTCGTAAATGTTTTACCGGGCCATTCTACAATCATTGAATCCACAGTCTTATTTCCAAGGCCGGCAATTATTTTATAATCTGTACTGCTTTGAAAACCGCGGCTTGGCATTAATTCACGGGTAATGATTTCATTATCACAATAAATTTTTACCAAACTTCCGATAGCAAAAGTATTTGCTCCTTTCCCTTTCAATTGAACACTGATAAAATTATTAGATGAAATTTCCCGGCTGTTGTTTTTATAAACAAATGATGGCATGTTAACATTATTCACCACCATATCCAGGTCGCCATCATTATCCAAATCGCCATATGCAGCGCCATTGGAAAATGATGGCTGCTTAAACCCCCAGTCTAATCCTGCATCTGTAAATTTCAAATTGCCATTATTACGGAAAGCTTTGTTTAACACCGGAACCGATGGCATACTGTCCACAATCTGCTGCACTTCCTGTTTCTCACCCGTTATTACCATTTTCTGAATGATATCATTTGCAAAAAAATCAATGAAGTCCTGGTCAATTACATCTTTATAAATTCCGTTGCACACATACAGATCATTCAGTCCATCATTATCTGCATCAAATATCAGGGCGCCCCAGCTCCAGTCGGTGGTAGATACTCCACTGAAATGAGCTGTCTCCATAAACTTTCCATTCCGGTTATTTACCTGCAGCGTATTCTGCTGAAACTGGTGATAGAATCCCTGTTTTAGTTTGAGCTGGTAAACATCAATATTATCAAATGAAGAAGTTGTTTTCAACCTGTGTTCATCACCGGGCAGCATATCAGTAGTAAAAATATCAGGATATCCGTCGTTATTTATATCTGCAAGATCGGCACCCATTGATGCAAGACTGGTATGTTCAATCCAGCTTTCAAGTTCTTCCCGGAAAGTTCCGTTGCGTTGATTAATATATAAATAATCCCTTTCAAAAAAATCATTGGATATGTACATATCTGGGTAATGATCGCCATTTACATCACCAACTGTGACACCCAAACCAAAACCAATTAAACTGCCATAGATATTTGCCGCATTGCTAACATCCACAAATTTTCCGTTATTGTTTCTCAGAAGTTTGTCGCCACCACCCTTTGCAAAATCTTCCACCGGCCAGTCTTCTGCACGTAATTCTCTTTTATTGGAATAATTTAATGTATTAACCGGTATAAAACTATTGTTGAGGATATAGCAATCCAAATCACCATCCAGATCATAATCAAAAAATGCAGCATGGGTAGTATAACCTTTTTCATCAAGGCCATACTCTTTTGCTTTATCTGTAAATGTGAGATCATGGTTATTAATAAAGAGTGCATTGCCTTCCTTATTCTTCCATTTATTATAGCCTGCATTGCAGATATAAATATCCAGCCAGCCATCGCCATTTATATCTGCCATCACAACACCTGTATTCCATTTCCCTTTTTGTTCTATGCCTGCTTTGGCGGATATATCTTCAAATTTAAAGTTCCCCTTATTCAGAAAAAGTTTATTGGCGCCTGTGTTTGATGTCATCAGCACATCCGGTAAACTGTCATTGTTAATATCACCGATTGCTACACCGCCCCCATTATAAAAATTACGGTAACTGAATATGTTGAAGTCTTTGGTATTTTCTACTTTATTAATAAAATCAATCCCGGTATTGTTCGTTAGTTCAAATAGCATTTTCGGTTTTTTTTCCCTGCATGAGAAAAAAAACAGTAACACCCCAACCGATAAAACAGTTATTAAATATTTAACTCTGTAAGTAATCATAAAACAACTTATTGCAAGATAAGAGTATGCCATAAAAAGAAGGGGTCATTTTAAAAAATGACCCCTTTACTATGTTAAAAAAATATTTATAAAATTAATAGTCTGGATTTTGTGTAAGGTTCGGATTGATAGTTAACTGTTGGTTAGGAATTGGGAAAAGCAGTCTTTCCTTAGTTGTAACTCCTTTCAGCTGTCTTGCATTCAGGAATGTACCAAAGCGAATCATATCATTTCTTCTCCAGTTTTCCCAGTAGAGTTCAAAACCTCTCTCTTTATAAACTGCAGTCAGATCAACGGTTGCTAAATTACCAAGTCCCCTTGAAGGATGGGTGCGGATATTATTAACGATATCTTTTGCATTGGCTCCATAACCACCCGGCCCTGCTGTAGCAGTACCTCCACGAAGAATTGCTTCAGCTTTCATCAATAAAATATCAGCCAGACGGAACATTACCATATCATTATCAGCAGGGAATTGTTTTACCCTGTCCTGTACATACTTTACTACACGAATACCTGTTACCTCAAGGTTGTTTCCAGCTTCTTTTAAAGCAACGGCTTTAGTAAAAGAAAGAGGTGCTCCTTTTCTGTCCAGAAGGTTAGTGCCAGCTCCATTTAATTGCTGACCAAATAACAATCCCACTCTCATGCCTGTTACACTGGTAAATTGAGGACCACTGCCGGTAGTACCAGGGTAATTACCAAAATCGGTAGTAGCGGTTCTACCACCTCTTCTTTTATCATTGGCATCAAAAGCATCATAGAAATCACCAAGCGTGGTAAAGCCATTCCAGCCGCTAGGGTCCTGATTGTAATGCGTGCCGCAATGATAATGATACATAACACCATTACCACCAGTACCAGATCCATTATCATTTCTTAAAGACCACACGATTTCTTTTCCAATTGCATCGTTGTTAGGAGCAAAATTGTCAAAGAAATTATTGGGGAATCCACCTGGATAAGCAGGAAAATCTGCTAAAATCTGGTCAGCTAAAGCAATAACCTGGTTCATATCTGCCGGGGAAGGTGTAGGAGGAGTTGCACGATTTGCATAAATATGTTTATTCAGGTGCAATTTCATCAATAAGGCCCTTGCTGCATTCTTTGAAGCCCGGCCGATTCCGTTACCCGCAGGTAAGCCTGAAATAGCGGCGGTCAACTCACTGATAATAAAATCAGCACAAACAGTTCCTTTTTTAACTTCAGGAAGAGTTTTTGTCAAATCACCAGTTGAAGTAGCACGGAAAGGAACCTGGTCCCAACCATCAAGTACACACCACATAACAAATGCTCTGATATATTTGGCTTCAGCAGCTTGTTGAGCAGTTGGGCTATTATCCAATACTGTAGTTGCGGCAAATTGAGCCTGTGCAAGATCACGATAAGTATCAGTTAAAAATCCGTGATCAGCAGTCCATTTGTGGTTATGATAAACACGCCATATACCATTATCATCCCAGTCACCACCTCTTGTTGGGCCAACAGCCTCATCAGTTGTATGTTCAGCTGCAGCATACCAGCGGGCTTGATCCTGTAATGGACCATTTAAAGATCTATAAGCACCCGAAAGGAGAGCAGCTGCATTGCCGCCGCCACCACCGCCTGAACCTCCTGATGTGGTTTCACTATTGAATTTTTCTTCAAGCTTGGTACAAGCCCCCAGAAAAATAACAGCAAAAGCAATTAATATCAATTTGTTGTATTTCATAAATAACAAGTTTTAAAATTTTATAATGAGAAATTTATACTAAACTGAAACCTCCTAGAACTTGGGAATGGAATATATTCAATTCCGACAGAAGGAATACCGCCAATATTCTTATCGACATTTACCTCTGGATCGAAGCCTGTATAGTTAGTTATTATAAATAAATTTTGGGCTGTAATAGAAACACTCGCATTTTTGATGTATTTGGAAATATTTCCGATAGAATAACCAATTCTTGCATTCTGGCATTTCAGGTAGTTTCCTTTCTCAAGAAACCTTGTTGAAGAAGTAATGGGGTTAGATAAATCTTCTCTTACATCACTGTTGATAAAAGGTGCGTAAACATTCCGTGTTCCAAGGTTGGTAATGGGTATAACGTTCATTGCTGTTTCGTTAAAAATATAATGACCAAACGCTCCATTGAAGTTCATGTTAAAAGACCATTTCTTATAATTAACTTCTGTGCTTGCACCCAATAACAAATTTGGATTGGGATCTTCACCATAGAATGATACGTCGCCATCATCTGTATAATTTGCCTGCCCTGTAGTTTTATCAATGCCGAGATATTCTCTCAGATAGAATACATTCAGCGGATAACCTGAAGCTAATTTCTGAACATAAGCGCCAGAGCTACCTTGTCCACTCAGGCCTCCGGTATTATAAGTACCACTCAGGCCTTCCAGTACGTTTTTAAGCCAGGCGGCATTAACACCTAAATCCCAAGTTAAATCTTTCTGCTTGATAACATTTGCAATTACAGAAAGCTCAACGCCCTTGTTATTAATTGTAGCAGGCAGATTCTTCCATATTTTAGCTGAAGAAGCTCCTGGTTGAGGGAAATCCAATTCAAACAACACATCTTCAGTTTCCCTGTTAAAATAATCTGCTGTTACATTTATTCTGCCGTTCCATAAACTAAAGTCGATTCCGCCGTTGAGAGTGATTGATGTTTCCCATTTCAGATCAGGGTTACCCACATTCTGCTGACTAATAGAACCGGGGCCTGAAACACCAAATCTTGTTTGAGAAGCTCCAGAAGGGAATTCCTGGTTACCGGTTTGACCATAACCGAATCTTATTTTCAAATTTTTAACGGCACTCATATTTTGCATAAAAGTTTCATTGCTCACATTCCATGCAGCTGAAAAAGACGGGAAAAAACCATACTTGTTATTTTCTCCGAATTTGGTTGAGCCGTCTCTTCTTACCGTGGCAGTTAACAGGTATTTATTCTTAATGTTCACATTAGCCCTGGCGAACATTGATTGTAATTCGTTAGTAGGAGATTCATAATGCCAGAGATTGCGGCTGGAAGTTGTGGAATATCCAAACATATTATAATAAGGAATACCTATATCAGCAAAATCGTTGGCTGTAAGACCTGAATTAGAATATTCAAAGTTCATATATTCATAACCGACTAAAGCACTAAGATTAAAATTCTGGTTGATTTGCTTATTAAAGCTTAAAGTATGGGTAAATTGTTCTACCAGTAATTTTGATTCAGAAGAACTTGCCCAACCCCTGTTTTTAATATCGTTAATGTTCAGAAGCTGCCGGCCAATCATTGCAGTACGCCTGCCTTCACTTTGGTTGCGGCCATACTGGAATTTATATTCCAAATCGTTAGTAATCTTATAATATGGAGCCAGGTAACCCCAGATTTGTGAAGTATTTACATTATCATCATACATCTGCAGCATCCAGAGAGGATTTACGGATGAAGCACCAAACTGAGGCTCTATCCAATAAGTTCCATCGGTTTTCTTGAATGGATGAGTAGGGTTCCACTGTAAAGCCTGTCCAATCAAGCTACCCTGGAAACCTGCGTTATTTGTGATCGGAACTACTTCTTCAGTTAATTGGGCCGTGTTAATATTAACATCTAATCCCAATCTTTTATTTTCAAGAAATTTGAAATTTCCGGTATAACCAACTGTATATTTTTTCAACTGAGATTCTTCAACAATACCTTTTTCATTCAGGAAGCTTACTGATACTCTCTGGCGGGCAGTTTCATTTCCACCACTCAATGCCAGATTAATATTTTGAGTTACACCTGTACGAAGAATTTCATCCATTGCATCCACGCTTGAATTATAGTTACCACTAGTCAAACTATATTTCGCTAATGCCGCACGGTACTCGTCGCCGCTAAGTGTTTCAATTTGATTTGCTATTTTAGACATACCAACGGAATAACTAAATTCAATCTGTGGTGTGCCAACTTTTCCTTTTTTAGTAGTGATAAGAATAACACCATTTGCACCACGGGAGCCATAGATGGCAGCTGCAGATGCATCTTTTAATACATCAATACTCTCAATGTCATTGGGGTTGATAAAGTTTAATGGGTTTGAACCAGGCGTACCTCCTAAACCAGGTGCACCAAGACCCGGACGACCTGATCCGCCTTCCAAAGGAACTCCGTCAACAACTATCAGGGGGTTGTTTCCAGAACGAACTGAACTGGTACCGCGAATACGGATAGAAGCACCAGCTCCTGGCTGGCCATTGTTACTTGTTATCTGTAAACCGGCTACTTTACCCTGAATCAACTGGTCAGGTGAAGTATTAACACCCTTGTTAAAATCTTTTGCTCTTACAGTGGCAATTGAACCTGTAAGATCTTTTTTACGGGAAGTACCATAACCTGTGCTTACTACAACTTCGCCGAGGTTGGAGGCATTAGAAACAATAGATGCATTACCGGTTGTTTTACCAGCAATATCAATTTCAATCATGTCATAACCGACAGATGTAATAACAAGTGTGGTTGTACCCGAACCAACTGAGATACTGTAAGTACCATCTGCTGCTGTTGATGTTCCTTTTGGTGTTCCTTTGGGAACTACAGATGCACCTGCAACAGGTGATCCGTCTTTTGAGTCAGTTACCCTTCCGGATACGATTCTGTCTTGTGCCATTGCGAACTGTGTTGTGATAAGCAGTAAAACAACAGCAATTGTTTTTGTTAGATTTTTTAAAGACATAAGCATTAGTAGTTATCGTTGAATAATAAATTACAAAAGTGGATGTGTTATAGGAACACAATTTTAAATATTTTATCCAATCAGCCAAATAAAAGATTTTATTTTAATATAAAGATGATAAAAATCAAAGCCGGTTGCTTTCAGTCAGGGATTCTGATTCTAAAAATAACCGCACCAGATAGTTCTTAGATAAAAAAAACAACTCAAATGCTGCAAACGATTGCGAAAAAGGTTGCGAAAACGGTTTCTGTGAAAAAAAAATTAGCTTTACCCGAATATTTTTCAAAAAATGGAGTCCAGAGCAACGCTGAAAAACATTTCACGCATTCTTAATATCAGTATCTCCACCGTTTCCCGTGCATTGAAAAATCATCCGGATATTTCTGAGCTTAC
>JANOJO010000715.1:0-2374 GCA_031418795.1 Bacteroidota bacterium
CTCTCCCATCTTCTCCCAGGAGTTTGAATGGTACAATTTTGCAGAGACTCCGCAAAGCGCCAATGATAAACAGTTCAAAAATCTTAAACCGCTTACACCCGGCATGTTCGGTTATTCTATTCTGCGCAGCTCATTGGAGAATCCTTACTTCTCTGATCTTTTTGAATTGCTGAAAAAATTTAATATCCCGCTTGAAGGCATCCATACAGAAACAGGGCCCGGAACTTATGAGGCAGCCATTGTTCATGCAAATATTTTAGAAGCTGCTGACAGGGCGGTGCTTTTTAAAACCGCAGTAAAAGAAATTGCTTACAGGCATGGCATCATCGCCACTTTCATGGCGAAGATCAATGAAAACCTTCCGGGCTGCGGCGGACATATACACCAGAGTTTATGGGATAAGGCAGGAAAGAAAAATCTTTTTTATAATGAAAAGGATAAAAAGAAAATGAGTGAGCTGATGAAATATTATGTAGCAGGTCAATTATATTGCATGCCATTTATTCTTCCCATGTTTGCTCCTACTATAAATAGTTATAAAAGATTGGTGGAAGGCGCCTGGGCGCCAACCACACTTACATGGGGTATGGATAACAGAACTGTTGCTTTACGTATTTTATCGGGCACGGCTAAATCATGCCGGTTAGAAACAAGAGTGATGGGGTCAGATGTAAATCCTTACTTGGCGATGGCAGCTTGTCTCGCTACGGGTTTATATGGAATAAAAAATAAACTGAAACTAAAACAACCGGCATCTGTTGGTAATGGCTACAAAGATTATTCCAATGGCATACTCCCTTCAACATTGATTGAAGCAACACAACAAATGAAAGGATCAAAACTGGCAACAGAATTATTTGGTTCAGCATTTGTTGAACATTTTACAAAAACAAGGGAATGGGAATGGCGGCAGCATTTAAAGGCAGTGACCGATTGGGAGTATAAAAGATATTTTGAAATAATTTAAACCAGCGTACCTGATGCCATCTTACCTAAGGGCTTTCGTGCTTTTGTATAAAGCCATTATGTTCGTCTTGTTTTTATAGTAAATATGTGTGCCATCAGAGTCATGTCACTGTTCCTGTATAATGATGAAAATAATTTGACTTTGTTGCCGGTGATAAACTCAAAATAGTTTAAACGAAACAGGATTGAATCGTCTGTATTGCAATTAGCAAAATAAAAAATATCCCGGTCTGTTGTATAGAACTTACTTTCCCATTGTCCGTAATTACCTGTTGAGTTGAAATAAACAGATTCACATTTGTCAGAAATAATTGGGTAAGAAGCAAAGTACAAAAGCCCTACACCATTTATTTCGTAAAACGGATTGATGTTATATTTAATTTCAGTAATGTGAGTAGCAGATAAATCAAATTCCTCCCCGTTTAATTTAAACGATTCAAGTAAATTTTTTCTTAATAAACGATAGTCATTCAATATTCCGGGGGTGGAGGGATATTCTGGAATTTGATTTTTAGCAGACACAGGCTGGCTCTTAAACAACTTTGAATTATCAATAGAATCTCTTGTAGAGAAGCTTGTCATTAAAGTTGCTCTGCTACGCTGATTTTGTTTTTGAAAAGAAATTTCCGAAATATAAGTGCTAAGCCCAAATCGTTTTTGTTGTCCCTCAAACATCAGGTAGTCGTTCTCTTTAAAATTGAACAATGGTGAATCTGAAATTTGGATTCGTGTAAATGTTGCATACAATCTTTTTCCTTCTTCGTCTTTAATTTCTCCTGATTTAGTGTTTAATCCCTTGCATAATAACTCCCAATGAATGTCACCCAACTCTTTGAAAAGCCAGTTTTCTGAAAGCGCTGAATTTGCCATTTGAGGCATATTGATTTCATGTTCTCTTGCTGTTATTACCGGATTTACAATATCAGTAATTTTTAAATCTTCGCTTTCATTATTTCTGCAATAGTCAATTGCCTGCTGAATGGTTTTAAAGTTATTCCATTCACCGTTTGGAATTTCTTTGCCAATAAATTTTTCAAGTGTAACTCTGATAACAACTAAATCAATGCTGTCAATTCCTGTTTCTCTCACCGGAACATTCAACCCGCCTTCTTCAATAGAAGGAAGTGCATTTTTGAGTAAATGAAAGTAGTTGTTCACAATTTAATAGATGATGCCTGCAACAAGTTTATAATACCAATTTTCCCATTCGACACCAAGAGATAAACTTAAATAAACCTGGTTTATGTTTTCCAGTACATCCGGATTGTGTTTGTACCGGTAAAGAAAAGCAGGGTCAGTTACAGGAAAATCGTACCGGCTGCCATTGTAAGTAAAAACTAATCTTACTGTTTAATCAATCGATTCACCTCTTCCACCTTCGTCCCGCTTCCACGGGCAATCCGCTTTT
>JANOJO010000716.1:0-18786 GCA_031418795.1 Bacteroidota bacterium
TCTTGAACATGTGATTGCTGCTAAAGCAGTTTCCTTTGGTGAAATACTTTCAGAAGATTTTAAAGCTTATGGCAAACAGGTAATCAGCAATGCACAGGCAATGGCAAAAGCATTTGTAAACCGTGGTTATAACTTAATAAGCAACGGCACCGATAATCATTTAATGCTGATAGATCTTCGCAATAAAAATCTTACCGGCAAAAAAGCACAGGAGACTTTGGACAAAGCACATATTACTTTAAATAAAAACGCAGTACCTTTTGATGACAAATCTCCATTTGTTACTTCAGGCATCCGCTTAGGTGTACCTGCTGTAACAACAAGAGGCATGAATGAAGCTCACATGGAAACCGTGGTTTCATTAATAGATAAAGTGCTGATGAATACAAATGATGAAAACATAATTGCATCTGTAAAAAATGAAGTGAAAGGGTTTATGGATCAGTTTCCGTTGTACCCGGAGTTGGGATGATTTATTAACTTAGTTTAAAATAATTAATTCATGATTCAGCGTATTCAATCCATCTGGTTACTTGCTGCTTCGCTTTGCGCAGCGCTGACTTATAAATTTTCATTTTATAGTGGAAATAAAACCGGGGAAGCCAATATGCAGGAGTTTGAAAAATTAGTTGCTTCCTCTGACTTTTTTTTAGTTATAACCACGGCTATACTTGTTGCCGGATGTTTAATAATTATTTTCTTTTATAAAAACAGGAAACAACAACTCTGGCTTACGTTAACTGCGGCTGCTTTGTCGTTAATCAACCTCATCATTTATTTTACACAAATAAAAAAATTTGCAAGCGGTACATTTTCTTTGAGTGCAGTACTTGCATTTTCAATTCCTGTATTACTTGTATTAGCCGCAAGAGGAATATGGAAGGATGAAAAATTGGTGAAGAGCTTAGACAGGTTGAGGTAGAATTTCATTTGTACGTTTCAATAAAAAAAGCCCCGGCATTTTCACCGGGGCTTTTTCAATAATATTACACTGAAGTTATTGTACCATAAAAGATTTGCTCATCACTTTTAAACCATTGTTATCAAGCTGCAGTATATAAATACCCGTCTGAATGCTTTGTGGCAATTGAATAGATTGTGTAACTGCACCACCATTATGTTCAAATTGTAAACTGTAGATCAGTTGGCCACTTTTACCGAATATTTTTGCGTTGTAGTTTCCTTTTTGCAGATCAGATGATTGAATAGCTACAGAACCACCCACAGTTGGATTGGGGTAAACAGAAATTTCTTTTACACTTTTGTTCAGATTTACTTTTACTATAATGCTATAACCAGTTCTGCTATCTGTATCAATACTCTTAAGGCGATAGAAACTATTACCCGGTAAAGGATTTACATCTAACCAGCCATATTTTGTTTCTGTAGCTGAATTGCGGGCTGACACTGTTCCAATAGCAGAAAAGATTCTGCTATCTGCAGACCTTTCTATTTCGTAGTGACTAAGATTTACTTCTGAATAAACAGTCCAGTCAATCTGAATACCGGATTGTTTTTCATAAGCTGTTATATTTCCAAATTTTACAGGTAGTACAGCATTTACAGTAACGATTAGCTGGCCAGCCGCACCTGTTTGAGAATTTCCGTTATTACCTCTGCCACCACCACCACCACCAACAACACTTCCTGCTACTGCATTAGGTGTTCCATTATCATCAGATCCTCTTCCACCCGCACCCGAACCCGTACCTCCATTACCTCCAGTACCCGGTGCTCCGGCTATTCCGTTAACTCCATTGCCACCATTAGATCCGGCATTAGCAGATCCACCTCCACCGCCACCACCTCTTATTCCAGTAGTACCAGCGCCATTTCCCCCATTGCCACCAGCAAATAAAGTAGTTCCTGTACTGGCGGCTGTAGTGCCCCCCAATCCTGCTGTTTGAGTTGTTGTTGAACTTCCACCTGCTGCAATTACCAAAGATGTAAAACTTGAATTTCCTCCTGCAGTAGCAACAGCTCCCCCTGCTCCAACTGTTACCGTATAGCTGCCTGCAGAAAGCACAGTAGTAATGCTTGCATAAGCGCCGCCACCACCGCCACCTTTTGCATTTGCGGTATTAGAACCGCCGCCGCCACCACCGCCCCATGCTTCAATTGTTACATTAGCAGTATAGCCTGTTGGCACAGTATAAGTACCGCTTGAGTTAAAAGTTTGGTTTGTTGGCTGTGCACTCACAGAAGTTGAAATAAAAATAAACGAAAAGAAAAGAAGAAGGAAAGAGCATTGCTTTCCTGTAAAAAAAGTAGATTTTTTTTTCATAAAATTGGATTTGAATATTGATATAGGATCTTTTTAAAAAATCCTAAGGATATACCATTAACGTATTTCAACCAAAAAGTATATACACTCACAAAAAAATAAGTGTTTATTATTAAAAAATAAATGAGTTCAGGTAATTTTTCTTTTTGATAACTCGTAGAATTACTGCATTTTTTTTAAAATTTTACTACATGGCTTTTTTTTTAATTTTTGAGATTAGAAAGCTGCCGGGCAAAAATAATTTCACCACCCCATTATCTGCTTTAGAAATAAGATTAATAACCCTGTGTGCGGTGTGGATCAAACCGGGGTTATGTTCTTTAACTATAATGTAGTGTACCTATTCAATTAATGAATAGAATAGTTGGAAGAGTTTTATCAGTATTAATCTCCATATTTACTTCAGCCAGATAAAAAAGGTTTGCAGCGGTATTGTTTCTTTAAGTGCCGAAAAGGCATTTGCAATTCCTGCATAACTTGTATTAGCTGCAGGAAGAATATGGAAGAATGAAAAATTTGTAAAAAGTTTGGACAGGCTGAGGTAATTTATCTGCCCATTTCAAATTCATAAGTAATCACCGGTTTGTTACCCTTTAATTGTTTTTCAGAAATTTTATTCACCACGGTGTAGTTTCCTTTATTATAAAAGAATTCATTGCCTGATCTCCTGCTTAACTCATAACCGTTTTCGATCAATTGTTTTTGCATTTCTTCCTGGTCATTTTTATTATAAGTTCTGTACAAAACTAACCTTGATGTATCTTTTTCTGAATAAACATCCATAAAGCTTACTGTTCTTAAAAGAATAAGATTACTGTCTTTCTTTTCATAAGATGTGTAATAATAATTATTATACCCTGTACCGGTTTCTTTGTCAGCCAGTTTAAATTTTGCTGCTTTCAAAAAACTATCAGCATCAATGGCATTAGAAAATAATATTGTTTCTAAATCTGCCATATTCAAACGTTGCGCCGGCACTGATAAAAAACAAAACGCTGATAATAGTGTGATAAAAAATTTCACTTGTCAAAATTGTGAGCAAACTAAAGCCATTTGGCTGTATAACTTGCTTTAGCTTTTGTTAAACCAGGCGGCGGGCCTTCATAAACAATTTGTCCTCCGGCATCGCCAGCTTCGGGGCCAAGATCAATAACCCAATCAGCGCTGCGAATAATTTCCATATTGTGTTCAATAACAATTATAGAATGTCCCTGCTCTATCAGCGCATTAAAAGAAGTAAGCAGTTTTTTTATATCATGAAAATGAAGTCCGGTAGTAGGCTCATCAAAAATGAAAAGAATCTTATTGCTGTTTGTACTCCTTCCCTTTCCAAGAAAAGATGCCAGCTTTACTCTTTGTGCTTCACCACCTGAAAGCGTATTGGATGATTGACCAAGTTTTACATAACCCAATCCTACATCACTGAGCGGTTGAATTGATCTTGAAATGCCAGCTTCCTCCCGGCCTGATCCAAAAGAGGAGGAGTAAAAAAAATCTATTGCTTCGTCCACACTCATATCCAGCACATCAAAAATATTTTTGTCTTTATATTGTACTTCCAGTACTTCTTCTTTAAATCTTTTTCCTCCGCATGATTCACAAGTCAGATGTACATCAGCGAGAAATTGCATTTCTACTACTTGCTCACCCTCACCTTTACAAGTGTCGCAGCGGCCACCATCTACATTAAAAGAAAAATGTTTGGGCATAAAGCCACGCATTTTACTCAGCGGTTGTTTTGAATAGAGATCCCTTATTTCGTCATACGCTTTTATATAAGTTACCGGATTGCTTCTTGATGATTTGCCAATCGGATTTTGATCCACCATTTCAATTTGAGAAATACTTTCAATATCGCCGGTAATCGTTTTATGCATACCCACTTTATCAGCAAACTCTCCTTTGATCTTCTGTAAAGCAGGATAAAGAATTTGTTTTACCAAAGTTGTTTTACCACTACCACTTACTCCACTTACTGCACAAAGAATATTTAATGGAAATTCAACGGTGATGTTTTGTAAATTATTTTGCCTTGCACCTTCTAATTTTATTGAGCGGTTCCATTTTCTCACAGATTTTGGTGGTTCAATTTTCAATTCACCTTTTAAGTATTTGACTGTAAGGCTGGCGGGGTTTGAAATTATTTCATCATAATTTCCTTCCGCAACTATTTCTCCACCCAGATGCGAAGCATACGGGCCCATGTCAATAATATGATCTGCTTCACGCATCATCATTTCATCATGCTCCACTACTATCACGGTGTTTCCAAGATCACGGAGTTCTTTCAGCACCCGTATAAGATTGGCCGTATCTCTTGAATGTAACCCGATGGATGGTTCATCTAAAATATAAAGTGAGTTGGTAAGATTGCTGCCAAGATTTCTTGTTAATTGAATCCGCTGGCTCTCTCCGCCGCTTAATGAATTAGCCAACCTGCTCAATGTAAGATAACCGAGGCCCACACTTAATAAAGTATTTATCCTGTTATTGATTTCTATCAGCACCCGTTTTGCCACCTGCTTTTCATATACAGAAAATTTTTTTTCAAGTCCATCAAACCATTTTTTTAAATCCTTTACCGGCATTGCATTCAATTCACCAATATGCATTTCATTTACTTTCACATACAATGCTTCTTTGCGCAGCCGGTAACCATTACAATCTGAACATTCTGTTCTTCCACGATAGCGGCTCAACAACACACGGTATTGCACTTTATAAAGCTGTGCTTCCACATCTTTAAAAAAATCGTTGATGCCGATTCCATCCACGCCTTCCCATAATAATTTATACTGCTTATCTGTAAGATCAGCAATGGCTTTATGTACAGGGAAATTTATTTTGGCTGATACTTTAATAAATTGTTTTCGCCACCAGTCTAATTTTTCTCCTTTCCAGCAAGCAATGGCGCCATCATACACACTCATTCTTCTGTCAGGTATTACAAGATCTTTATCTATTCCCAACACCTGGCTGAAGCCTTCGCAAACAGGACATGCACCATAAGGATTATTAAAAGAAAAAAGATTTGGTGATGGTTCTTCAAATTGCATTCCATCCAGTTCGAAGCGGTTGTTGAAATGGAGAATGGTGAGTCGTGAGTCGTGAGTCGTGAGTTCAGAGTCAGTAACAGCCTGTACTTGGAGGTACACATCGCCTTCACCTTCGTAAAAAGCGGTGCCGATTGAATCAGATAAACGATGCAGATCATCTTCATCAAAAGTTTTTACAACTATCCGATCAACAAGAACAAATGTTTTTGATTTCTTATTATCAAATTCAAGTTTTGTTTTCTCAGGTAGTTCCTCAATTCTCAACACCTCACCATTTATATACAATCTTGAAAATCCTTTCTGTACTAAAATATTCAGTTCTTCTTTCAGGTCACGGTTCTTATGTTGCTTCAGCGCAATCAGTATAAAAACTTTATCACCATCATTTAATTTGCTTATTGCTTCCACCACATCTTTCACATCATCCTTTTTTACTTCTTTGCCGGATGCGGGTGAAATAGTTTTTCCAGCTCTTGCAAACAGTAAACGCAGGTAATCATAAATTTCCGTCATACTGCCTACCGTACTTCGCGGAGTTCTTGTAATTACTTTTTGTTCGATAGCAATGGCCGGGCAAAGTCCTTTTATATAATCCACATCCGGTTTATTCATCCGGTTCAGAAATTGTCGTGCATAAGCACTGAGACTTTCTGCATATCGCCTTTGCCCCTCTGCATACAACGTATCAATTGTAAGCGATGATTTGCCTGAACCGGAAACTCCCGTAACAACAATTAATTTGTTCCGTGGAATTTCTACAGTTACATTTTTCAGGTTATGAACTCTGGCACCGTGAATAAAAATCCCATTGGTGGCGGGTACTTTCGCCCTATTTATATAGGAGTTTTCCGATTTTGTGGTTTGCATGAAGGACAACAAAAATACGCTGATGCCTTATAAATCAATGCAATCCTTAACATTTCATTTAAAAAAAATATTTAAACTTCTAATAAGCAGAATTGCCAGATATATAAATTCCATTACTTTTATTGTCCGGTAAAACAATAACCGGCAATCCACCTTCACAAATGTTTCGGTGGATAAACCAAACAAAAACATCACGCCTATCGAACCGATACTTCTACACTGATTAATTTTTCAAAAAAAGTTTTTATTTTTTATAACCAATATCCCCGTCTGACCCCGAATGCTTTCGGGGGCAGGTAACCACCAAAAAAACACCGTTTATGAAAGCATTTGCTAAAAAAACTGATCACGAATTGATCCACCTCTTCGTTGATGGAACGAACGAAGCTTTAGAAACCCTTGTGCTACGCCATAAGGATAAGCTTTATACATCCATTATGTTTCTTGTAAAAGATAAATACCTGGCTGAAGATATTTTCCAGGACATGTTTATCCGTATTATTGACACCATGCGTGGTGGCCGATATACTGAAGAAGGAAAATTTTTGCCCTGGGCTATGCGTATTGCACACAACCTTTGTGTAGATCATTTTCGCAAAGTGAAAAGAACACCCACTATCAGAAATGGTGATGATAAAGATATTTTTGAAGTGCTTAATTTTTCAGAAGACAGCGCTGAAACAAAAATGATGAAGAGACAAAGTCATGACAGAGTAAGAGAAATGCTGGAAAGGCTGCCTGAAGATCAGCGTGAAGTAATCATACTTCGTCATTATGGTGATTTAAGTTTTAAAGAAATTGCCAGCATGACACATTGCAGCATTAATACTGCATTAGGCCGTATGCGTTATGGTCTTATTAATCTGCGAAAATTAATGACGTCAAAACAAATTGCACTGTAATATTTCATTTTTTTCCCTTTCCTTAAAATGAGATGGGAGAAAGATACTGACACTTAATAAAAAAATCCCTCAGCACAACCGGGGGATTTTCTTTTTATAAAAATTGATAGTTTTATTTCACAGTTTTTTTATAGGCATCTATTCCACAATTAAGCCATTCAATAAATTCTTCTGCATCAGGGGTATAAAATTTTGATTTGGTAAGAACAATTTCATCAGCCGTAAGAATTATATATTGAGGCTGTGAGGTTGCTCCAAAATTTTCAGTTTGAAAAGTTGCCCATTTAGCACCCACTGTTATTATGGATTTCTGTTGCCCGGAAGAAGTAGTGAATACAATTTGTTCAGTAAGTGGAAGCTTTCTTCTTTCATCCACATAAAGTGAAACAACTATAAAATCATTTTGCATCATAGAAGCAACTACCGGATCAACCCAAATTTTTTCTTCCATTCTGCGGCAATTAACACAAGCCCATCCGGTAAAATCTATAAGAACAGGTTTGTTTTCTTTTTTGGCTTTTGCCAGTGCCAGGTTATAATCTTTAAATGGCTCAAATTTTTCAACACAATTAACCGGATGCTTATAAATACTATAACAAAGAGGTGGAGGGAATCCGCTTATTAGTCTCAAATTAGCCCACTTTGTATTACTAAGTCCGGGCAAGAGATAAATAGTAATTGCTGAAAAAAGTGTTATAAAAGCGATTCTTGTAAAAGAGAATTTCTTTACCGGTGATGTATGCGGAAATTTTATTTTGCCCAATAAATAAAGAACAGTAAGCATGCTGATGATAACCCACAAGCCGATAAACACTTCTCTTTTCAGCAAGCCCCATTGTTTTACCAGGTCGGCATTGGATAAAAATTTTACTGCCAGAGCTAATTCAATAAAGCCAAGTACAGCTTTTACATTCGTCATCCATCCACCGGATTTTGGTAGTGATTGCAGCCAGTTAGGAAACATGGCAAACAATGCAAATGGCAAACCCAATGCAAGTCCAAATCCTGCTGCTCCGGCTGTTAAAGGCCATGCGCCCTGATCTGCTACACCAACTAATAATGTTCCAAGTATTGGACCGGTGCATGAGAAAGAAACTATGGCTAATGTTCCGGCCATAAAAAAAATTCCGCCCAGGTTTCCCAAACCAGATTTTGAATCCATTTTATTGGCAAGACCAGCTGGTAATCCAATTTCAAAATACCCAAAGAAAGAAATGGCGAAAACAACAAAGATGACAAAGAACAAAAGATTCAGCCAGACATTTGTTGAAATGTTATTGAAAATTTCCGGGCTTATGGCATTGTTTGCAACATGAAAAGGAATAGTAATAGCCACATAAATAAAAAAAATAAACAGGCCGTAGAGAATTGCATTGGTGATCCCCTTTTTTCTGTCCTGCGATTTTTTTGTAAAGAAAGAAACTGTTACCGGTATCATTGGAAAAACACAGGGAGTTAATAAAGCAATTAGTCCGCCAAGCAATCCAAGAAGGAATATTGCAAGAATACTTTTATTTTTTGTGCCTTCATCGCCGCAATCGTTTACCGGATTATTAATATCAATGGCTGGAATTTTTATTCTTGTATTTGAAGCAACGCCTCCTTCCAATGCTATATTAAAAGCAAGCAGTAAATCAGAATTAAATTCATCGTCTTTTCCATAGAAATAAGAAAGCTTACCCTGTAACTGTGCAGGCACTGTGCCTTTAATATTTATTACAATCTTCCATTCTGTTTTTCCTTCATAAACTTTTACAGAAGTATTTTCAAAAAATGTGCTTGTAAAAGTTTTTGATTCACCGCTGTCATTAAACAATCCTTCAATAGAAACGGATAAATCAGGAAAAACAAGTTCAACTGTTTTTACACCATCCGGCTCCTGGTTGGGTGCATATAATTGCCATCCCTTTGCACCATCTGTAGAAAAAATAAGTTCGTATTTTCCTTCGCTTATTTTTTTGCTTACATAGTTCCATTTGTAAACAGAAACCGAATCCTGTGAAAATAAATTGCCGCAAAAGAAGATTGCGAAAACAAAAATCGAATATTTGGTAAGCAGCCGGAACATTAGCTTGTATTTAAAAAAATAAACGAGTTCCTGTAAATAGAAACTCGTTTTATGTAAAAAATTTTATTCCATTTTAATTCAAAGCCACATTAAAATTTACTGTTTTGGGTGGCAGGCATTTTTTATCATCGCAGGTTTGATACTCCACGCTGCCGGAAAAATTTGTTTTAGCTTTCCCTTTGCGGTTTACAAGTTGTACAAAATCCACCTTTTTTGAATATTGATATGCCGAAAGATCTAATTCTTTGTCTTCAAATTTTTCCAGCTTGCCAATTTCTTTAATCTTTCCATTCAATTTAAACAACGGATTTCTTTTTATTGTAAACGTAGTAGGAATAGCAATTGCGTCTTCCGGTTGATTTTGTGAGTATAAATGCCATGTGTTTTGAATTGTAGCAGTCATGTGTACTTCGTAGGTATTTGTTCCCAATTTTTTTGCTGTAAATGTCCAGCTAACGGGGTTCTGTGCAGAAACTAACAAACCAAAAAACAATGAGATGCTGAGTAAACATGTTTTCTTCATAAAAAATTTCTTTTATGATGCAAAAATCGGAATAATAGTTTTATCAATTTGCTAAAATTCTTTCACAAATATGGCGCAAACCGAAAGATAAAATTGTAATAAGAATGACGAATGCAGGCAAATAATTGACGAACGCCTTTTAACCAACTAATGCTTCTGCCATCAGCAGGTTTTTTAATATTTCTCTGCCATCAGTATTTCCCAATATTTCAGATGTGGCTCTTTCAGGATGCGGCATCATGCCAAATACATTTCTGCTGGCGTTGCAAATGCCGGCTATATTCCTGGTAGCATCATTGGGATTTGCCTGAGAAGTTATTTTACCCCTTTCATCGCAATAATAAAATATTACCTGGTCGTTTTCCTGTAAATCGTCCAATGTTTTTTCATCAGCATAATATCTTCCTTCGCCATGTGCAATCGGAATTTTATACACTTTACCTGATTCATTTGTAAGAAAAACATTTTTACATGCAAATTGCTGGTGGCCGTTTCGGAGTAATCCTCCGGGGAGCAAATGAGATTCACAAAGAATCTGGAAGCCGTTACAAACTCCAAAAACTTTTCCGCCGGCATTGGCAAAATCAATTACACTCTGCATCATGGGACTGAAACGGGCAATGGCGCCGCAGCGCAAATAATCGCCATAAGAAAAACCGCCGGGTAAAATGATGCAGTCATCTGTTGAAAACATACTCAGATCTTTATCCTTGTGCCAGAGCATAGTCACATCCTGCCCCATATCATATTTCAACGCATCGTACATGTCTCTGTCGCAATTGGAACCGGGAAAAACAACAACTCCGAATTTCATAAAATGTTTTTGATGAGAAAGGGCAAAGATATTAGACCTGCCCGACTGTTAAAATTAAAATATATTGACGGTCAGGCGGGGATTTTAGATTGCGGATTTATTAATTCAGTTATAACTCAGAACAAAATCTGAATTCGCCAATCTGAAATCTAAAATTCCCACTTACCATCCCGGCCCCATATACTGATAAGCAAGTATAAACAAAATGGAAACCCAGTAAATAACTGCAGGCAACCATCGCTGCGGTGGATACAAATAGGTACAAGCATGAAATGCAGCAAATGGAACAACAATCAGTATCCAGTTTTCAAAACCTGTTGATTGGTTATTTAAAAAAGGAATAAACAACGCAAACAACAGATAAATGAGCATGAGGCTCCAGTTCTTTCTTACCTGTATCAGCATCTTTCGCAGGTTTTCCTGTACAAAATAACCGCCGATTAAGAAAGGAAGGATGAGTAAAAAACTACTGATAGCCAGCCAGAGAGATTGGCCCGGCGCCGGTACGGAAATATGGATTGTTGTAAAAAGTTTCCCCCAGCTCCATGTATCTGTAATTATTAAGTATGCCGAATAAAAATAAAATGGCGCAGTAACACCGAGCAGGCAAATAAACCATTCGTTAATTTTTACAGTACGCATTACCAGCAAAGCAAAAATCAGCCAGCCAAATAAAATTACTGAAGGGAAAAAAATAAAAGAGCTGAGGCCAATTGCAAGACCAATATTGAAAATAGTTCCCTTTACATTTTGCTGGTTGTATAATTTAAACAGTCCGCTGAACACAAATAACACGGGTGTATTAACAAGCATGGGCGCCGAAAGCATATTCCATTCGGGCATTAAAGATGTAATTAAAAGATAGGATAAAGCAGGAAGAAATGTTGTTCGCTGCATCATGCGGTGATCGTTGATCAGTTTATTCAACTGCATGGATTGTGTAAACAGGATGAGATAAGATAAAATGGCGGCCACAACCGTGCTGTTATTGCCAATAGAATTTATAACAGAACCTATTTCTCTATAAAGTATGGCAGCGTTTTCATCCATTCGTGGGAGTGCTGCCTGCTTAAACAGGGGAAGTTTTATCAATATACCCAGCACAAAAACAAACAGGATGTTTGCCGGTGTTTTTTGTTTAAATAAGCCAATCACTTAAATGGATATTGAATCAATTAAAATCAATTTTTGCAAAGCAAATAAAATTACGGTAAAAACAGGGAGCAATAAACTGCTTTGCACTCACCTGCTTACCGTATTTCGGCATAAATTCGTGGCCCTTATCAAGATTTTTCAAAGTTGGATTTCTGTTTATCTGCCCATCGGGTGCCAATGAATAATCATTGAGCAAAAGATTTTTTCTTTCCTGCTGGTTAAAAAGAAAATGAATTTGCCCGCCGGTATTCATTACCTGGTAAGAAATACGGTCATCCGATTCATCATCAAATTGACCTTTGCGAATTACATTATTCCATCCCAGTTCTCCATTTTTATCAAAAGAAAAAATAACCATATTATCTGCATGATGGCGAACTGCCTGGTTGCTGCTGCTGTTGCCTCTGCGCCACCACCAGTTAGAATAATAAGGTGAATAGAAATAATAATCCATAGGCGACATGAATGGCGAGCCGTACATATAGTCCCACCGGTTCCATGCACTTGCACGGGATGTGGTATAGTAAGCCTCTGCATCTATTAAAAAACCACCATCTTTTTTTATTATAATATTCCTGATGAAATAATCATTGAAAGCCATGCGAAGATTTGATTCGCCTCTGGCTTCACGCCGCAAATCTTCGCTGAACTCAAACGTTTTTTCATAATCTGCCTGGTTGGTAATCCTGTTGAAGGTTTGAAAATACAGGCCATCTATACTTCCCCTTTTCTGATTATAATAAAAGGCGCTTAATAAATAACGGTGGTTATAATTATCCACTTTCACCCTCAATTCATCTAAGTAAATTTTATCTAAATTGATATTATAATAACTGAAGGAAGCAGCCATTGCTTTTTTTACAACAATAAATGCTTTTGAAATACTTTCATTTCCATTCCTGTAAAATTTAGTAAACACAAGGTTGCCCTCATTATCCAGGGCAAACTCACCCAGGTTATCATTGCGTTCATCCATCGGCATTACCAGAGTTGTTTTATCTAACAGTTGCAGTTTATCGTTCATCAGTTTTGTGGTTATTATAAATTTATCCCTGTCCCGGCTGTTGATTTTGAAAAGGATAATTTTTTGTTTGTCCTCGCTGGAAAGGGCAGTATAAATTTTATTGTTTGCCGAGCCACCAATTGCGGTTGTGTCTATCTCCACCGGTTCAGATATTTTTTTGCCCATGCCGTCCAGTTTTACCGAAACACAGTGCACAACATTTCTTTTCTGATACTGGTAAATCATATACACAAAATCGGGGTAAGGAAAAAAATCCACGTTGATCATTCTTTCCTCAGGCAGGTATTCATGCTTTACTTTTTCAATCAGCTTCATATTATTATCATACACACAAATAAAATTATCGCTCCGCAAACTTTTATAAATAAGAAAGTTGTTTCCCATTTTTCCAATGATCTCAAAGTTCATCCGGCGGCTGTCTTCTTTATCGGGTTCAGAAAAAAGAATTTTTTGTGCCTGTAATGAAGTAACCATTGCCGGTATGGCAAAAAGTAAAAAAAGCAAACATTTGGAGTTCATAGTTTTCATTTTCGTAATAAAGTTACAGGTTGTTATTCAAATTGGCAGCTTTACAGTGTCAATGATGATGCCATTTACATAAAAATTACATGAACGACAGAATAAATATTGTACATGCTGCCTGCTGTTTTTTTATTTATTAAATAAACCTGAAATAAAGACCCCGTTGAAAGATTTGTTGTTTTTTATTTTACCTATACCTTTGACCACTTATCCGGAACAAAAAAATTCTGTACCGGCCATCCAGCTAGGCTAATTTATCCAACGAAATTTTAGTGTAGCAGGAAGTTTCGTTGGATAAGTATAAAAAAAATTCAGTGAGAATCCCCACCAATAAGGTAACACTTGCAGGAATCATAGTAGCCATCGGCATAATTTATGGCGATATAGGCACATCCCCGCTTTACGTTTTTCAGGCAATTATTAACGGAAAAATAATTTCGGAGGATCTTATTCTTGGTGGTTTGTCCTGCATCATCTGGACACTAACCCTGCAAACAACTATAAAATATGTAATACTTACCCTGCGTGCAGACAACAAGGGTGAAGGCGGAATGTTTTCCTTATTTGCACTTGTACGCAGGCATGGTAAATGGGCTGTAATTCCCGCCATGATTGGTGGTGCGGCTGTATTGTCAGAAGGTATCATTACTCCACCTATCTCCGTTACATCTGCAATAGAAGGTTTAAAGCAAATAGATATTTTCAGCGCCATATCAAACTGGACTATTGTAGGCATTGTGCTTGTCATTCTTTTTATTCTTTTCTTCATGCAGCAATTTGGCACTGCGTCTCTGGGCAAATTTTTTGGGCCAGTCATGCTTGTTTGGTTTATTATGATTTCCGCATTGGGCTTAAGCCATATCCTTGATAATATTAATGTTCTTAAAGCATTTAATCCATATTACGGTTTTCAATTACTTACTAAATACCCGCATGGATTCTGGATACTTGGTGCAGTTTTTTTATGCACCACGGGTGCCGAAGCATTATACACCGATCTCGGTCATGCCGGAAGGGGCAATATCCGTATGTCATGGATTTTTGTAAAAATCAGTCTTATTTTAAATTACCTGGGCCAGGGGGCATGGCTGCTAAATCATACTGGCTCGGTTATTACTGAAAATCCATTTTATGCTATTATGCCCGATGGTTTAAGATTAATTGGAATTTTAATAGCTACGGCGGCAACAATTGTAGCGAGCCAGGCATTGATCTCCGGTTCATTCACATTGATAAGCGAAGCCATGCGATTGAACTTATGGTCAAAATTCAGGATCAATTATCCCAGCGAGGAAAAAGGCCAGTTATTTATTCCGGCAGTAAATATGCTTCTGTTCGTTGGTTGCTGTGGTGTGGTATTATATTTTCAGGAATCAAAAAATATGCAGGCAGCGTATGGATTAACGATTAACCTGGGTATGCTGATGAACACTACTTTATTCTCTTTTTACTTATTTACACACAGGGTTGCCCGGCATTGGATACTTATTTATTTACTTGTTTATTTAACTGTTGAATTATCTTTCTTAGTGGCCAACCTTGATAAATTTTCTCATGGCGGTTATGTTTCATTTATTATCGGTGGCATTTTGTTTACCATCATGTATGTTTGGTACAAGGCAAGAAAAATAAAAAACAGGTATGTGGAGTTTGTAAGGCTGGAACATTATATTCCAAAAATTCAGGAACTGAGCAATGATAAATCGGTACCAAAATATTCCACACACCTTGTTTATCTTACAAGCGCCAATAATCCGAAAGAGATTGAGCATAAAATAATTTATTCCATTTTAAATAAAAAACCCAAGCGGGCCGATATTTACTGGATGGTGCATGTGGATACATTAGATGATCCTTATACCTGTGAATACAAGGTAGAGCATATAATACCCAATGATATAATCCGGGTGGATTTCAAACTTGGTTTTAAAGTACAGCCAAGAATAAACCTGATGTTCAGAAAAGTGGTGGAAGATCTTGTGGCCAATAAAGAAGTAAATATTTACAGCCGGTATGAAAGTATAGAAAGACATAATACGGTCGGCGATTTTCAGTTTATTGTTTTAGAAAAATACCTGAGCCAGGATAATGAATTGCCTTTCTGGGAAAAAGTGTTGATGAAATTTTATTTCTGGCTGAAAGAAATAAGCCTGTCTGAAGAAAAAGGATTTGGCCTGGATCAAAGTAATGTAACGGTAGAAAAATTTCCATTGATAGTGGCGCCGGTAACGACTATAAAACTTAAAAGAATTACTGATGATGACTGACCCTGGAAAATAAAATTCTTTTTTATTTTACACACTGCTACATTTGCCCTCTGATTTTTTTACAGACCCGTCAATAGAAATCTGCTCCGGGTCATCAACATGTCACAAAACACAAGAAAAGTTTCTGCCGTAGGATTATTAGTTGCATTAGGCATTATTTTCGGAGATATTGGCACCTCTCCACTCTATGTTTTTAATGCCATCATCGGCACCAAAGTAATATCTGAACAACTTATTGTTGGCAGTCTTTCCTGCATCATCTGGACTCTTACTTTACAAACCACCATCAAATATGTAATACTTACGCTGAAAGCAGATAACAAAGGCGAGGGTGGAATTTTTTCTTTATTTGCACTGGTACGCCGTAGAAAAAAATGGCTGGTAATTGCCGCTATGATTGGTGGCGCTGCCCTGTTAGCCGATGGCATGATCACTCCTCCCATTTCTATTTCATCAGCTATAGAAGGATTGAAGCAAATACCACGGTTTGAATCCATATCGCAACAAACAATTATCATTATTGTAATAAGCATCATCACTGTTTTATTTTTTCTACAGCAATTTGGTACAGCATCTATCGGAAAATTTTTTGGCCCGATCATGTTCATCTGGTTTATCATGCTGGCCGTAATGGGTTCACTGCACTTGCTGGATGACCTGAATATTTTTAAAGCATTGAATCCTTACCATGCCATAGAATTGCTGATCAATTATCCGCAAGGCTTTTGGATACTCGGTGCAGTGTTCTTATGCACTACTGGCGCCGAAGCTTTGTATAGTGATTTGGGTCATTGTGGCCGCAGCAATATCAGGGTGTCGTGGATATTTGTAAAAGCCTGCCTCATTATTAACTATGTAGGGCAGGGCGCCTGGTTGCTTGCAAATCATAATGGTGAAACAATTGATGTAAAAAAATTCAATGCTTTTTATGGCATCATGCCTGATGGTTTCCTGCTTATTGGCATTGTGATAGCCACTGCTGCAGCCATCATTGCCAGCCAGGCATTAATATCCGGATCGTTTACTTTAATAAGTGAAGCAATGCGGCTGAACCTGTGGCCGAAATTTAAAATCCGTTATCCATCAGATGAAAAAGGGCAGGTGTATATTCCTTCCATAAATTTTTTATTGTATATCGGTTGTATTACCGTGGTTCTGTATTTTCAGGAATCAAGTAAAATGGAAGCAGCTTATGGACTGGCAATTACTTTGTGTATGATTGCCACTTCTATTCTTTTTGCAAATTACCTGGTGTTAAAAAGAGTAAACCGTTTTTTCATTTACCTGTACCTGATTGTTTATTTATTAATTGAAGGATCATTCCTGATTGCCAATCTTGAAAAATTTCCTCATGGTGGTTATGTTGCACTACTGGTTGGCGGCATTCTTTTTCTTACTATGTACACCTGGTACAGGGCAAGAAGAATTAAAAACAGGTATGTAGAGTTTGTGCGACTTGAATCCTATGTTCAAAAAATTCAGGAACTAAGCTGCGACAAAGCTGTGCCAAAACATGCCACACACTTAATATATCTTACCGGTTCTGATAATCCTAAAGAGATTGAGCATAAAATTATTTATTCCATTTTAAGTAAAAAACCAAAACGTGCCGACATCTATTGGTTTGTGCATGTGGACACACTAGATGATCCTTACACCTGTGATTACCATGTAGAACATATTATTCCCAATGATATCATCCGGGTAGATTTTAAATTAGGATTTCGCCGGCAACCGCGGCTCAATATGCTTTTTCAACAAGTAGTGGAAGAGTTGATTACAAAAAGAGAAATAAATATTTCTTCCAAATATGAAAAAATAGAAAAAAATAAAGTAACAGGCGATTTTCAATTTGTGGTATTGGAAAAATACCTGAGCCAGGATAATGAACTGCCTTTTATAGAAAGAGTAATCATGAATTTTTATTTCTGGCTGAAAGAAATCAGCTTGTCGGAGGAAAAAGGATTTGGCTTAGATCAAAGCAATGTAACAGTAGAAAAATTTCCATTGATAATTGGCGAAGTAGCCCGGCTGCCGTTACGGAGACTTGAAATTTGAAATTGCTGGTAGAGGGTAAGTTTGAAATTTCGAACTATCAGAGTCTTGTCATTCCGAAAACGGTGAATTTATGACACATCCTGAAATAGGAAAAAATAGTTGAGGAATCTCAAACTGTAATAGCTGTATGAGATTCCTCGCTGAGAGTCATTAAATTTAATTAATCATTAATTTCGGCTCGGAATGACAATCCTCCGAAGGATTGATGATTTAAAATAAATTCAAACTGAGCCTATACTAAACTTCTGCATTGGGCAATAAACCCTTTTCGTTATGTAACTTCACTATTATCTGTTATTTCATAACTATTATCTTTTTTGCCACACATCATTTACTATATCGCCGGCGGCATTCTTTTGCTCTCCGTGCTTGCTTATTTTTTTCAAGAAAAATTAATTTTCAAACCCGAGAAGCTTAAACAGGATTTTATATTCAAATACGATATCCCATTCAGAGAATATTTTTTTGATGCAGCGCCGGGTGTTAGAATAAATGGCTTGCATTTCTTCCGGGAAAATCCAAAGGGCCTCATACTTTATTTTCATGGCAATACAAGAAGTATAAAAGGCTGGGCTAAATATGCAAAAGATTTTTACCGGTTTGATTATGATGTAGTACTTCTTGATTACCGCGGTTTTGGAAAAAGTACCGGCAAGCGCAGCGAAAAAGAAATGCTGAACGACATGCAATTTGTGTATGAAAAATTGAAAGAACAATACCACGAAGATCACCTGATAGTGTATGGCCGCAGTATGGGCAGCGGGTTCGCCACCAAGCTGGCAGCAGATAACCACCCCCGGTATTTAATACTGGATGCCCCTTATTACAGTTTCAAAAAAGTGGTTGAAAGATTTTTACCTATTCTTCCGGTAAAATATGTTTTACGTTTTCACCTGCGTACAGATAAATGGATAAAATTGGTGAACTGCCATACCTATATTATCCATGGTACTAAAGACCTTTTAATTCCCATTTATCACAGCGAAAAATTACAAAAGATAAATCCCCGGAAAACAACACTAATCCGCATACATGGCGGCCATCATAACGACCTGACTTCTTTCGACGAATACCACAATTTTATACGGGATATTTTAAAATATTAAGCCTTGATTTACGTTTGTTAAGGAATAATTAATTGTGTGATTAACCAGTTCTGTGGAATGCAATTTGAAATAATGACAAAAAAAAGGAGTTGTATATGAAAACAAAATTTTACTTATTTATTTTTCTTCTTTCCTTACTT
>JANOJO010000717.1:0-2248 GCA_031418795.1 Bacteroidota bacterium
GGCTTAGGTGTAAACCTGGCTAATAAAGCCGCTGCCCAGGGATTACTTTCGAGGGTGAGTTTGTATAAAAAAGATTATGCCGCCGCTAAAACATGGGCTGATGCATGTATTATAACTGCAGGCAGCAAAATGACAACCACTTCAACTCATGTTTCAAGCTGGAGAGCTGCCACACATGGAGAAACAATTTTCCAGGTAGCTTTTGCAACAAGCGGCGAAAATATTGGTGTGAATGAATCTTTACAAACATCTTTCAGCACACTTGTAACTCCCGGCAACCAGGTAACAACCGGTGGTTTTGGTGATCTGGTTCCAACCATTTCATTATTAACAGACCTGGGTATTACACTTACTGGTGGTATGACCACTACTAATTTTGGTTTGAATCATACCATTGCATCAAGATCTACTGATGTAAGAAATCTTTTATTCGAGCCAGGCACTGCTGGTCGTGGTAATATAAAAACCGAGTGTACAAAATATATTGGTAAAAATGGTTTTATTAATCTTGACAATATACCTGTATTCAGAATTTCTGAAGCATATTTGAATAGGGCAGAAGCACTCATTACTAATGGCTCACCGGTATCAAATCCTGCAGGTGCATTGACTGATATGAAATTTTTAAAAACAAGAAGATATACAGATTATACAGGTTCGGCACAGGAAACGGCTGATAATTCAATGGACCCAACACAATTGCATGCAGAAATTATAAGACAGCGCAGAATTGAATTTGCATATGAGGGTCATCGGTTTTTTGATTTAAAAAGATTGGGAAGAGACCTGGTAAAAGGTCCGCATTATAATAATGTAGCTTTTACTGATATCAGGATTTTACCTCCAATACCACAGGGAGAAGTAGATGGTAATCCGAATCTGAAACAGAATACAGGGTATTAAAAAATCAAAAAAAAAGTTATGAAAAAAATATTCTCATTAATCACAATACTTACCACATTAATATTCACTAGTTGTATTAAAAACGATCAGGTTATTTATAAAGGAACAGTAGCTGAGTTTGATGCCACTACTTGGAATGCAAACGCAGCCGGGGTAGATTATCCGGTCTTGGCTCAAATTCCTGGATTTGGCCGAACCCTTGCAGTTGAAAATAACCTCTGTAATGCAACTTTAGTTGATACATTTATTACAAGAACAACCGGAAATATGACAATAAGAGTTAACCTTGTTGGAGCTCCAACTGCTGAGGCAAGAGAAGTAGGATATAAATTAATATCGATTAGCACCACGGTTCCAACAGTTTCATTTCGCAAGAAAACACCTGCATGTGGTAATAATACTTTGACTTTAACTGATGCAGTTGAAGGGACACACTTTACAGTGCCTTCAGGAAAAAAGATTACTATTCCAGCAAACAGTTCTTTCGGGTTTTTAACTATTACTATTTTAAATGCAGGAGCAACTTCAGGTTCAGCAAGAGTTGTAGTCCTTGAGTTAGATGATTCTGGAACAATTAAATCAAGTGTAAACTATAGGAGAATTGCTTTGGCAGTTGACCAGCGATAATAAATATTTTAACTAGTGAATAATACAGATTCAAAAGTCGGACTTAGCATTTCTCAGAGTTAATTCAATTCACAATTTTTTAAATCAGGCTTCCGTTTTCGGCAGCCTTTTTTTTGCGGGATAAATTTTTAGAATTAAATTTCCTGTAACTTTCTGCATTCAAAATCCATTCAATTAATCAAAACATAATTTCATGAAAAAATTATTCCTGTTTTTTTCCTACATCATTTTAGCAACAGCAATCAATGCGCAGGATTCCACATTTCAGCATTACACAGGTAAATATATTTTTCCTGAAGGTTCCCCGGTACCCGATGTGGAAGTTATTTTATCGGGTGATGCTTTATCGATGACTTCTGTAGCCGGTACTTCTTCTTTAGTAAAAATGGGTGTTGATACTTTTCAAATAGTGGAGTTCAGCGGCACTGCAGTTTTTAAACGCGGCGATGATCAAAAAGTAAATGCAGTACATATTGAAGCTATGGGCTATATATTAGATGGACAAAAGCAAAGTACAGGCCTGTGGATTTTTACGGCTTATTACCGCCCGGAAAAGATGTTGATGCTGCCGTCAAAAAAATAATCAGAATTTGAAATTTAATAATTCCTGCTGCGGGATGGTTTGTTGATCACCCTGCAGCAGGTTTTTTATCGTACAGGTTTTTTCTTCCAGTTCTTTACTGCCAATAATTATTACGAAAGGGATATTTTTTTTCTC
>JANOJO010000718.1:0-2055 GCA_031418795.1 Bacteroidota bacterium
AACTCATCGGCAAATTGTTCGCGACTGCAATAAATATGTGCATCATTCATTTGCAGGCAACGCACACGCATCAAACCAAATAACTCACCGCTTTGTTCATAGCGGTAGCAGGTTCCATATTCTGCCAGGCGCAGTGGCATGTCTTTATAACTTTTAGGTTCTGCCGCAAATATTTTATGATGATGCGGACAGTTCATTGCTTTCAGATAATATTTCTGCCCGTCAAGTTCCATCGGTGGGTACATGCTGTCTTTGTAGTAAGGCAAGTGGCCACTTGTGATGTATAAATTTTCTTTGGCAATATGCGGCGTCACTACTCTTTTATAACCTGCTGCCAGTTCCGTTTGCTTTGCAAGGTTTTCTAATTCTTCAATGATGATTGTACCATTCGGCATCCAGAGCGGAAGGCCGGGGCCTACATCATCATCCATTGTAAAAATGCTTAACTCTTTTCCCAACTTACGGTGATCTCTTTTTTTTGCTTCTTCAAGCATAAGCAGGTGTTCATCCAATTCTTTTTGTGATGGAAAGCTGACACCATACAATCTTGTCAACTGCTTATTTTTTTCATCACCCTTCCAGTATGCACCAGCAATATTGGTGAGCTTGATTGCCTTAATGATTCCGGTATTGGGAATATGCGGCCCGCGGCAGAGATCTGTAAAATTTCCCTGTGTGTAAAAAGTTATTTCGCCGTCATTCAGATTTTGAAGTAGATCCAGTTTGTATTCATCTCCTTTTTCTGTAAAATAATTTACAGCATCTGCCTTCGGCATTTCTTTTCTTAAAAAACTATTATTCTGTTTTGCCAGTTCATTCATTTTTTTTTCAATCGTCACCAGGTCTGCTTCAGTAATTTTTTTATCCCCTAAATCCATATCGTAATAAAAACCATTTTCCACCGGCGGCCCCACCCAGAATTTTACACCGGGAAACATGGTCTCCACTGCCTCCGCCATTAAATGAGCAGATGAATGCCAGAAAGTATTTTTTCCTTCTGAATCATTCCAGGTATAAAGTTTTAATGAAGCATCTTCACTGATTGGCCTTGTGGCATCCCATGTTTGTCCGTTCACACCTGCTGCAATTACTTTTCGTGCCAATCCTTCAGAAATAGATTTTGCAATTTCCAATGCAGGGGTTCCATTTTCATACTGCCTCACTGCACCATCAGGAAATGTAATATTCATCATGCTGAGTTATTAATGTTTTTATTTTTTTGTGCAGCGAAATTAACAAACTATTGCCAGCAAGCCATATACAAAATGAAGTAATTCCTTAGTTTTACAGCGTGACAACCAAGATTATGAAAAGACTTTTACTTCTATTTATTATTTTATCACCTGCATTTTCAATTTTTTCCAGCTCCCAGGATCTTACCGGTATCTGGCGGGGATATTTTATTGATGATGAAATGAACCAGTACCGGTATGAAGTACAAGTAGAACAAACCAGGAAGAACTCAATTTCGGGTGTTACCTATTCATACCTTGACAGGCGGTTTTATGGAAAATCCTCTTTCACTGGAAATTTTACAGTAAGTAATGGAAATGCGCTAATCCAGGAAATAAAAACTCTTGAGTTAAAGATGAGTTCAGGTTCTGGAGTCTGTATTCAGAAATGCATGCTCACATATGTAAAATCCGGAAAAGAAGAATTTCTCGAAGGAACTTATACAAGCGCTTATGAAAAAACTGATTCGTTAAGAGAATATTTTAAAGGTGCCGATTGTGGTGGCGGCAAAATGTTTTTAAGAAAAGTAATTACTTCAGATTTTTATATAGAACCATTTTTAAGAAAAAGAACTTTACCAAATACTGTAATACCTCCGTTGGTAAAAAATAATACTCCTGTTACAAAACCTCCTGCATCAAACACAACTGCAACAAAGCCGCAGGTGGTGATTAATAAACCAAAACCTGTACCTGAAAAAGTAATTGTAAGCGCCAAACCAAAAATTGATTCTGCAAAAAAAGCAGAATTGGCTGTTGTAAAAAGTGAAGCGCCTAAAAACATTTCTGCAAAGCCTGCCATCAATATTCCGGCCATTTTAAA
>JANOJO010000719.1:0-3678 GCA_031418795.1 Bacteroidota bacterium
TTGTTCTTTCACGTTGGCAATCCACTTTCGCGGTATAGGTCAAAAAAAATTAGTATAAACCTAACTCTTTTTCTAAATTAGTGTAATCAAACCACACGCCATGCAAAAAATAACCTGCTTTATCCTGTTTGTCATCACCTGTATTTTTATTTCTGCACAGGAAAAATCACCAGTAAAGTTTGGAAAAATTTCTGCTGATGATTTTAAAACTACAGTTTACAGCATTGACAGCAATGCGGCTGCTGTGGTTATTGCCGATATTGGGTTTTCTTATTTTGAAGGAAACGAAAAAGAATGGTTTTCTTTTTATCACAAACGACAGAAACGGGTACATATCCTTAATAAGAATGGGTATGATGCTGCCAATGTGGAGGTGTATCTTTATTCAGATGGAGGAGATGAGCAAGAACTTAACTCTCTTAAAGCAACTACTTACAATTTTGAGAATGGCAAAGTGGTTGAAACAAAACTGGACAATAAAAGTGTTTTTAAAGAAAAGCTGGATAGAAACTGGGTTATAAAGAAATTTACAATGCCAAATGTTAAAGAAGGCACCATTATTGAATTTTCCTATACCGTCAAGTCCGATTTTCTCCGCAGCCCTACTCCCTGGTATTTCCAGGGGGATTATCCAGTACTATGGAGTGATCTTGAATTTCATATCCCTGAATTTTTCAATTATGTCTTTATTACTGAAGGGTATCATCGCTATCATCAAAAACAACCACCGTCCAGTGTTACCAACACTTTTAATGTTAATGTTGATAGACAGGTTGAATTAGGATCGGTTCGCTCAGTTAAAGAACGGTTAAGTATAAAGGCACAAGTAGTTACTCATCGCTGGGTAATGAAAGATGTTCCGGCATTAAAAACAGAAAGCTTTACTTCATCCATTAGAAATCATATATCGAAAATTGAATTTCAGCTTTCGGAATACCGTCCGCCACTTCAGTATCTACCAATCATGCAAACATGGCCCATGCTTACCAAGGCGTTGCTTGAGTCAGATTATTTTGGGGCACAGATAGGCAAAGGGAATGGATGGTTAGATGAGGATGTGAGGAAAATAACAGCGGGTTTGAAATCAGATGCTGAAAAAGCTATGCGCATATATGAGTTTTTGAGGGATAATTTTACCTGTACAGATCACTCCTCAATTTCTATGGATGAGCTGCTAAAAAATATTCTGAAAACAAGGAAAGGAAATGTAGCAGAAATAAATCTCTTGCTGGTTGCAATGCTAAAAAATGCGGGAATTGATTCCGATCCTGTTATGCTCAGCACAAGAAGTCATGGTTTCACTTATGCCCTATATCCGTTGTTGAATAAATTTAATTATGTAATTGCAACTACAGTACTGGATGGAAAAAGAATTTTCCTGGATGCCACACGACCCATGATGGGCTTTGGTAAACTTTTGTCAGTCTGCTACAATGGCCATGCTCGTATAGTAAACAAAGAAGCGACACCGCTTGAGTTTACTACAGATTCTTTGAGAGAAAGAAAACTTACATCTTTATTTATTTCAAATGGTGATAAAGGAGAAATAATAGGTTCCATGCAGCAGACACCCGGTTATTACGAATCGTATGCATTGCGTGACAAGGTAAAAGAAAAAGGCATTGATGATTTAATAAAAAATATTAAAAAAGATTTTGGTTCAGAAGTTGACATCAGCAATCCTAAAATTGATTCGCTTGATAAGCTGGATGAAAGTATACAATTACAGTATGATTTAAAACTAAACATCGAAAAAGAAGATATTATTTACCTGAACCCCATGTTTGGTGAAGGCTATAAAGAAAACCCTTTTAAATCTGCTGAAAGAACTTACCCTGTAGAAATGCCTTATACCAGGGATGAGACTTATGTGTTACGTATGGATGTGCCCGAAGGCTACCAGCTGGATGAATTGCCAAAATCTATCCGGGTTAATTTTGATGAAGAAGGGAAAAGTTATTTTGAATATATCATTGCACTAAGCGAAGGTGTTGTTTCTTTACGGTCAAGAATAAGACTCAACCGCAGTTATTTTTTGCCGGATGAATATGAATATCTCCGGGAGTTTTACGCCATGATTGTAAATAAGCATAATGAACAGATAGTGTTTAAAAAGAAAAAGTAAGTATGAAAAAAATTGTTGCTTTAATAATTCCTGTTTTCATTTTTTGTTTTTCTGTTTTTGCAACAGAGGGTGAGTATGCTGCTTCCAAAATACCTGCATCGCTTCTTAAAAATGCAAATGCCGTGATAAGGTTTGATGAAACAAAAGCAGAACTGAAAAGCCTTGAGAAGATTATTATAAACTACAGGTATGTTATTACAATATTAAATGAACTTGGAGATCGGTTTGCACAAGCGAAAGAGTTTTATGATAAATTTCAAGGGATAGAAAAATTTGAAGGAACATTATATGATGCAAATGGTATAAAAATAAAGTTCTTGAAAAAAGGAGATATACAGGACTTAAGTGCAACTTCCGGCATGAGCCTGGCAGATGATAACAGGGTTAAAACGCATAATTTTTCTTATAGAAAATATCCTTATACTGTTGAGTATGAGATTGAAGTTGAACAAAGACAAACGATGTTTTTCCCTAAGTGGATTCCGGTTCAGACCGAATCGTTATCTGTTCAATTCAGTTCTTTAATAATGATAACTCCATCTGATTACGTTTTACGGTTCAGGGTTTTTAATTATTCTGAAAATCCAGCAATAAAAAATATTGAAGGAAAAAAAGAATATAGCTGGTCCATAAGAAATTATGATGCAATAAAGCTGGAATATGCTTCTCCGTCATTCTACAAAATCACTCCTTCCGTTTTTCTGGCTCCTTCTGATTTTGTTATTGAAGATTATAAAGGAAATATGTCTGATTGGAAAGAACTCGGCAAATTTCAATACAGTTTAAATAAAGGTTTGAATAATTTAACCGGGGAAATGAAAATAAAAGTGCAAAATATAATAAATGGGCTGAAATCAGAACGGGAAAAAACATTTGCCTTGTATCAGTTTCTACAGAAAAATACACGATATGTAAGCATACAATTAGGTGTTGGTGGGTGGCGTCCTTTTGATGCAACTTATGTAAGCACAAAAGGATATGGTGATTGTAAAGCTTTGTCCAACTATATGCATTCACTTTTAAAAGAAGCAGGTATTAAATCCTATTATACTTTAATAAAAGCAGGAGATGATGAAGATGATATTATTACAGATTTTCCTTCACGTCAATTCAATCATGCAATCTTATGTGTTCCTACTAATAATGATACAATATGGCTTGAATGTACTGATCAGTATAAGTCGCCCGGGTATATGGGAGGTTTTACAGGAAACAGGCATGCTCTGCTCATTACAGAAGAAGGTGGTGTTTTAGTGAGTACACCCAATTATGGAAAAAATGAAAACCTACAAAACCGGTCAATCGAGGCCAAATTAGATGCAAATGGATTTCTTTTTACTGAAATAAAAACTAACTACACAGGTATGCAGCAGGACAACCTGCACATGCTGCTGAATAATTTATCAAAAGACAAAGTGAAAGAATACTTAGATGAAGAACTTGATTTTGCCACTTACACTGTAAATAATTTTGACTACAAAGAAAATAAAGGTGAATTGCCGGGGATTGACGAAAAACTTTCGGTAACTGTTGATCATTACGCTACCATCAGC
>JANOJO010000720.1:0-5397 GCA_031418795.1 Bacteroidota bacterium
AGGCAAGCAAATAACGGCTGTGGAAGAAGCATTGCATCAAACCAAAGCAAAGAGCGGACAGGATGTATTAAACTACCCGATAAAATTAGATGATAAACTATCCAGTATTTATAATGCATCGGCTGCCGGACAATCAGCCCCGTCGAAACAAACAAAAGATGCGTATAATGAACTGGTAGTGCCAATTGATGAACAACTTAACAGACTGAAAAAAATAATGAGTGATGATGTGGCGAAGCTGAATCAACTGATACATGAAAAGACTTTGCCGGTGATAGGGGTGAAGAAAGAGTAGCTGAAAATAAAGTTTACTATTAAAGGCCGGCTTAATCGTCGGTCTTTAATATTTCCGGAATTTATTTTTTCTTCGAATTATAAAAATTTATCATTGGAAGAAAAAAATTATCTTTCTTCAGTCAATGTTTAATAGCCTGAAATATTTTTTCCTTTTATTATTCCTTGCCGGCTGCAGGGAAAATGCTACTCATTCAAATGATGGCGAGATTCGGTTGTATCCTGATCCAATAACTGTTTCATTGGATACATCAGTTGGTTATATTGTCAATCAGCTTACCGGAGATTCTATTAAACCTTTAATCACTTCATCAGGCGATACATTTAAAACAGGTGTTCCTGTTCCTTTACTTAACAAAATAATCGGTAAAGAAATTATACAACCAAAAATTATTGAATCAGTTCAAACAATTAAAACAATCATCACTGATAATGTTTATCCTGTACCGGAAAAACTCACAGTTATTACTGTTGACACAGACCGTTTAAAGAAAATAAAACTTGGAGAAGGGGATCAATCATTTGTTTTACGAAATACTTATGGGGTAGTGCCGACTGGAGTTCCTATACCTGTTAAAGGAAAGAAAATGCCGTTTAGTGAGCCGCGTCCTGTAAAAGCAGCACCTATGCGTACTAAAGATAATGCCACCACCAGCATACAATATCTCGATGTTGACCAGGGCCTGAGTTATTCTTATGTATATGCTTTACATGAAGATAAAAGCGGCAATCTCTGGTTTGGAATGGATGGAACAGGTCTAAGTAAATATGATGGGATCAGTTTTATTAATTATACAGAGAAAACAGGATTGATCAATAATGTAGTGATTTCAATAGCAGAAGATATGCAAAAAAGATTATGGCTAGGTACACAGGGCGGGATATCATGCTTTGATGGAAAAACTTTTACCCGATATACGGAGCAGGAAGGTCTATTAAGCAATAGTACACTCCTTGTGTTCACAGATAAAAAAGGAAATATCTGGTTTTGCTCTTTGAATGGAATCTCAAAATATGATGGATATAATATTACGCATTATTCAAGAAAGGAAGGCTTGCTCTGCAATAGCGTTTACAGTTGTTTGGAAGACAGTAAAGGAAATATATGGATGGCTACGGATAGTGGGGCAGTTAAGTTTGATGGTAGCCGGTTTACATATTATTCAATGAATGATGGAATGCCTGCAAATATAATATCTGCTTTAAGTGAGGACAAGGATGGAAATATCTGGTTTGGATTTTTTAGTGAGGGTCTCTGTAAGTTTGACGGAACTACATTTACATATTACAGGAAAGGTGATGGTCTATCAGATGCATCTATCAGGTCAATGATGAATGACAGCAAAGGCAATATCTGGATTGGAACTTTAGGCGGAGGAATGAATAAGTTTGATGGAAAAAAATTTACACGCTATAGCGTGGAGCACGGATCATCAAGTTCAAAAATTAGACAAATCATTGAAGACAGGAACGGAAATATATGGTTCGGTACTGAAGGAGGTGGAGTTAATAAGCTTAATGCAACAAATTTTGAATACCCGCTTTCTGAATCATTAGTTGAAAATAACAGGATAAGACCAATACTGAAGGGCAGAAATGGAGATCTTTGGTTTGGCACTGATGCTGGTCATATTGGAAAATTGACGACTGCAAACAAAGCAAATGGACTAAATCAATTTATTTATTACATGCTGCAGGAAAATTTTTTAAAAGGACAGCGTTCATTGGAGGAAGACAAAAATGACAATATCTGGATTGGTACTACGGGAGCCGGGATAATACAATATGATGGAAACAGGTTCTTAAAATATTCATTAGGTAAGGAACCGGAGAATGAATCAATTTTTGATATACTAAATGATAAAAATGGAAATACGTGGTTTGTAACAAGGGGTGGAATCATCGCAGGGTTTGATGGAAAGAACTTTTCTTTTTACACAACAAAAAATGGATTGCCCGGCAGTATTATCTATTCAATGCTGGAAGATAAAAAGGGGAACATCTGGTTTTGTTCGGAAGGCAGTGGTATTTATAAATATGATGGAAAAAATATTATTGTTTACTCTGCGAAAGAAGGGTTATTTAACCAAAGCATTACATCTATTACGGAAGATGATCAGGGAAATATCTGGTTAGGTACATTAGGTTCCGGGGTATGCATGTTCGATGGAAAAAGTTTTACGTATTATTCTGAAAAACAGGGACTGGCTCACAACAATGTATGGTCAGTGTTTTGTGATAGAACGAATCAGGTATGGATTGGTACGGATAAAGGACTTTCACTATACAGGCAAAAGAATGACAGCTTGATGAATAAAAAAAGCAATTATGTTTTTTACAACTTTGGAGCACAGGATGGACTGAAGGCAATTGATTTTAATTTACATAGTGTTACGGTAGATAATAATAACCGCATCATGTGGGGCACAGGCAAAAGTGTTCCCTCATTTGATTTAAATAAAGGATTCCACGCAGACAGCATTCGCTCCCTCAGCCTCAGTTATATTGAGATCAATGAACAGTTTTATGATTTTCGAAACCTTCATGATAGTACGGGTAGCAAAATATCTTTTAGCAGCATTGCTCCTTTTCAAAATCTTCCGGATGGCCTTACACTTGCATATGATCAAAATCATCTCACTTTTCATTTCTCAGCGATTGATTGGTCATCCCCTGACAAAATAAAATACAGTTACCAGTTAATAGGTACAGATGAAAGCTGGAGCAGTCCATCTTCTAATACGTTTACCGATTACAGAAATCTGCGGCACGGAGATTATGAATTGCAAGTAAAAGCAATTGGCCGGTCACAGATTTGGACAAAGCCTTTCAGTTATCATTTCACAATATTGCCACCCTGGTGGCTGACATGGTGGTTTAAGTCAATTATTGTTTTAATTTCTTTAGTAGTTATTTTTTTAATTGCACGGTTTATCTACCGTTACCAGTTACGTAAACAAAAAGCGATACTTGAAAAACAACTCGCTGTTCAATTTGAAAGACAAAGAATATCTTCTGAAATGCATGATGATATTGGCGCCGGTCTTTCGGGTGTAAGACTGCTGACAGAAATGGCTAAAACAAAATCAACTGATCCGCAGAGTATTTCAGAGATAGAAAAAATATATCAATCAGTGGGTGATGTTTCGGCAAGAATGAAAGAAGTGATTTGGAGTCTGAATACGGAAAACGATACCCTTACCAGTTTAATTAGCTATATTCAAAGGCAGGCAAGACAAATGATGGAGTATTATCCATGCAATTTCAATATTATTGTTCCTGATAGAATACCCGAAATAAATATCAGTGGCGAAACAAGACGTCATATTTATCTTGCTGTAAAAGAAGCATTACATAATGTCATTAAACATTCCGGCGCCAATAAAGTGAAATTGAATATAACATGTGATGATAAATTGCTCATCACCGTTTCAGATAATGGCAATGGAATGAACCCTGATAAAAATTCACCCGGAGGAAATGGATTGAAAAATATGCAGAAGCGGATGAATCAGATTAACGGAGAATTTATAAAGAAAAACGGAAATGGACTTAGTTTAACTTTTGTAATACCACTTAATTAGTACACTATGATTACAATCGCAATTGTAGAAGACAACGATCAGTTTCGCATCGGGCTGGAAGAAATAATAAAAGGACAAAAAGAATTTGCATTGTTGGGGTCTTATACCAGTGCCGAAAAAGCATTTATAGCACTGCCGGATAATCCGACAGATATTGTGATATGCGATATCAGTTTACCGGGTATGCGTGGCACTGAATTGATAGTGCGGTTGAAAGACAAAATGCCACAGACACAGTTTATGGTATGTAGTATTCATGATGATAACGATACCATATTTGAAGCATTGAAATGCGGCGCATCGGGTTATATATTAAAAGATCCTGTGACAGCGGACGAAATAATAAAAGCTGTCCGTGATTTATACAATGGCGGTTCACCAATGAGCCCGTTTATAGCAAGAAAAGTAATCGGTAGTTTTCAGAAACCAGTAATCAATGAAGAAAATTCAATACTAAGCATTCGTGAAAAAGAAGTGCTGGAACTTTTATCAAAAGGATTGTTGTATAAAGAAATTGCCGATAGGCTTGGGGTCACTCATGAAACAGTTAAGAAACATCTCAAAAATATTTACCAGAAACTGCATGTTCAAAATAAAATTGAAGCCCTGAATAAATTTAAACTCCTGTAACTGATTCCCCGAAAGGGGAATTGTTTTTTCTTTTCATCTCTTTCATTTTTACATACGAATATCAGAAATATAATTTCTTAATGAAAGATGCTATGCAATTACTTACTGTAAGAGAAAGAGAAGTTGTAAAACTATTATCCATGGGTTTTACTTATGAAAAGATTGCAGTGCAGATGGAAGTAAGTCATGAAACTGTGAAGATGCACCTGAAAAATATTTACCGGAAACTGAAAGTGCAGAATAAGATTGAAGCTTTGCAAAAAGTAAAATTACTATAACCTATTCCCCGAACGGGGAATTGTTTTCATTACTATTTCATTTCATATTTACAGCATGATATTCTGGCCACCGTGTTTTCACGTTTTTATTTCCCGTCTTATACCTGTAGAAAGCCACAATCAAAATTCATTAGTTGCACCTTAATTATTATTTGTAAAGTTTACAAGCCACCATTCTATAACATCTAACTATTGAAACATGAAAAAGTTTACACTGCTTACCTGCTTATTTATTTCTTTTAATCTTTTTGCACAGCCATTCAGCCTTATTAAAGAAATAAATACCACTGCTACCACAAACTCCCTTGGGTCTTCATTAATGCAGCGTGTTGGTGCTACTGTTTATTTTGTAGCAAATGATGGAATAAGCGGAAATGAGTTATGGAAATCGGATGGAACAGCTGCGGGTACCATGCTGGTAAAAGATATCAACCCAGGTTCAGCAAGCACCACTTTTATCAATTTCACAGCAGGTGATGGGTTGCTGTTTTTTACCGCCAATGATGGAGTCTATGGGTTTGAGTTGTGGCGTACCGATGGCAGCAGTACCGGTACATTTATGGTTCGGGACGGATTCAGCGGATGTACATTTTGCCTTAACCGCTATTTCT
>JANOJO010000721.1:0-1958 GCA_031418795.1 Bacteroidota bacterium
CCCATTTGTCTTTTTTCACATTTGTTCTTTGAGGATCATCAACATAAAATTTTAATTGTTACCAGATTCATTAGTTATTTAATATTGGCAGGCGCCATCACTTTTCAAATTCTTAATCTTTTCTATATTAGTTTTAAAAAAAACAGAGCAGGACTATTTTTTCTTTTCTCCTCTGGCCCTCTTATAATAAGCGCCTTCGTATATTTTTTTTATTTATTGACAAGGATTAGTGTTTTTGTTATCTGGCCCAGCAATGTTATCATTGCCTGCTGTTATGAAGTTATACTGTTAACAATCATTTTTATTTATGATTATAGAAATAAGAATAATGAAAGAAACCGGTTGTTAGAAGAATCACTTATATCAGAGAGAAAGATCACATCTGCTATACTAAAGACACAGGAAGACGAACGCAAACGTATTGCCGAAGACCTGCATGATGAATTAGGCAGCAGTCTTGCCGCATTAAAATTACGATTGCAAAAAACTGGATTGGAACAAACAACACTTGATGAAATAATTAAAGTAGTTGATAAAGCATCCGCCGATACAAGAAATATTTCTCATAACCTTATGCCGCCTGAGTTCGAAAAAACTTCATTGGGTAAACTGTTGTCAACTTATTACTCAAAACTAAATTCAGAATCAAGTATCCGGTTTCAATTTCATATTTCTGGAGACAACGTGCATTTTTCAAAAGAAGAGGAACTGGTCATTTATCGCATAATTATGGAACTTACCGGAAATATCCTGAAGCATTCCAATGCAACTGAATCAACAATTCAACTCATTTATTATGAAAATCGCCTTGAGATAATGGCAGAAGATAATGGAAATGGAATTAGTGAAGAAAAAAGCGATGGAATTGGGTTAAAAAATATACAGTCAAGAGTAAACTATCTGAACGGAGAAATGAGAATTGACAGCGGACCCGGTGGTACAACAGTTATGTTACAGGTTCCTTATAAATCGAAATAAATGTCAGCAACAATCAAACTCATTATTGCAGATGACCATAACTTGTTTATCGATGGCCTGAAGCTATTAATAAAAGATGAACCTGATATGCAGGTAACAGAGATAGCTAATGATGGAAGAGAATTGCTAAGTCTGCTGCCGGGCCGCAATGCAGACATTGTTTTACTGGACATCAACATGCCGAATCTGAATGGATTGGATGCCGCCCGGTTTATAAAACAGTCATACCCTTCATTAAAAATAATTATGCTGTCAACTTATAATGACGAACACCTTGTTGAAAAAGCAAAAACTCTGGGCGCCAACGGATATTTGCTAAAGACAACTAATAGGGAAGAACTATTACAAACCATCCGGCTTGTAGCATCGGGTCAGGCCTGTTTTCCTTATCGTCAGCCATTTGCTAAAAGCGGATTTGATGATAATGATAATTTTCTTAAACAATTTAATCTTACAAAGCTGGAACTGGAAATTCTTCAATTAATCAAAACAGAAGCAACAAATCAGCAAATTGCTAAAAAACTTTTTTTGAGCATTTACACTGTGGAAACTCACCGCAAAAACATTATGCAGAAGTTGAATTTACACTCACCTGTTGCACTTTATAAATTTATTTCAGAAAATACTTTATAAAAAAAGTTCCGCTATAAGACGGGACTTGATTTTCAAAAGGAATTCTGTTTTTTCACTCTTTCTTCACCCCTATAACCGGCAATGTTTTTTCATGAATTAGTTGATTCAGCTTTGCTACATCTTCACTCATTATCTTTTTCAGTTTGTTCAGTTGTTCATCAATTAATACCACCAGTTCATTATACGCATCTTTTGTTTGTTTGGATGGGGCTGATTGTCCGGCAGCCGATGCATTATAAATACTGGATAGTTTATCATCTAATTTTATCGGGTAGTTTAATACATCCTGTCCGCTCTTTGCTTTGGTTTGATGCAATGCTTCTTCCACAGCCGTTATTTGCTTGCCT
>JANOJO010000722.1:0-9701 GCA_031418795.1 Bacteroidota bacterium
TTCCCTTTATACATCACTTTATTATCGGATGCTTTTCCTTCTATAATAATGGAGTCGCCATTAGCATACAACTGGTTGTCGATTGGTTTTGTAATTGTAATTACCGGAAAAATATAATCGTTCTGATCTTCCTGATGAATATCATCTTCTCCGGCAGATCCACCCGTTTTTGTACAACCAAAATTTATTGCTGATAATAAAACAAAAATAAAAATGGGATAAACTATTTTCTTCATACTTATTTATTTTCATCTTTACCCTGCCACAGGTCAGTAAAGAAATTTGATTTTTCCAGTTCTTCAATATCGCTCAGCTCCATTTCGATTGCTTTGGTACTTTGGGTTATTTCCACCAACGAAACAATTAATGATGCCAGTAAACTCAGCAAGCTTAAAGCAAAAATGTATTTTGCAGCCTCAGTCCACTCACTGTAAATACAGTACATGGTAATTACGCAACAAACAAAACTAAACACCCCTAATCCCTGCATATACCTTACTAAGTTTATCCGCTGCCGCAAACTCCTAATCTGGCGCAGCAGCAACGGGCTTTTTTGTTCCCGCTTATACTCATCGTGCAAACGCCGCACCAGGTTGGCTAATGCAAGAAAACGATTGGTGTAAGCAAGTAATAAAAGGCTGATTGCCGGAAATAATAATGCTGGTGTATTGAACGTAATTTCCATGCTTAAAGTTATAATTCGTTTGGTTAATAACAGAAGCAAAATTATCGGTAGTGGATCAGTTTAAAATTTCGAACTATCAGAGTCTTGTCTTTCCGAAAACGGTGAATTTAAGACACATCCTGTAATAGGAAAAAATAGTTGAGGAATCTCAAACTGTAATAGCCGTATGAGATTCCTCGCCGACATTCATTAAATTTAATGAATCATTAATTTCGACTCGGAATAACAAGACTCCGCCGCATTGATGATTTTTAAATAAATTCTAACTGAGCCGCTACTAAATTATCAGCCTTCTGCTTTTCATGTTTTATTTAACTGTAAAATATAAAGGCACATTCATCTTCAACGAAAAATTTCTGCCCATATTAAAAACTCCTCTCCTGCCAGTTACTAAATTTTCATCTGTGAATTTTAACCTGCTTAAATGATTCTGATAAGCTGCATTTGTAAGATTGATGGCGGCAAAATGAAAACTGAAAATAGTTTTGTCTTTCTTGTTTATAATATCAGTGCCAATGCCGGCATTCAACAAAGTATAAGCCGGCGTGGCAGTCTCTGTGTCATAGGCAAAGAATGGTTTGTTCTGAATAAAATTTCTATCCATCTCCACTTTTACATAAAAGTTTCTTAAAGACTTCCCGGTCTTTTTAAAACTTGCACGCAAATCACTCAACAATTTTGTTGCAGGAATCAGGGGCAGGTTTTCACTGCCACCAATCTTTTGATCAAATCTGCCACGAACAAAAGAAACAGAATTTTCAAAATGCAACCAATCCAGGGGATGCGGATGAATATCAAAACTTAATTCAAAGCCGGTGAGCTTTGCTCCCACCTGCTGAAATTTGAAAGCCATCAGATCATCACCGTCCACATTCACCAGCGAATCGCCGCCAAATACAGATGACAATTTTCTGTAAAAAATAAAATCATTTACCCGGATATAAAAAGTATTAAACTCAAAACTGAAATGTTCGTAATCCACTGAGAAGCCTCCATCCACCTGGAAAGTAGTTTCTGATTTTAAACTATTATCCCCATTCTCATAGCGGTTGGTTCCTTCATGTGCACCATTGCTTGCCAGCTCTGCCAGCGATGGAGCACGGAAACCTCTTGCAATATTTGTTTTCAGTGTAAGATTTTCTGTTGGCTCATAACTGGTGCCGATGCTGCCGGAAATATTGTAGAAGTTTTTTTTGAATGAAACAAATTTTTGAACAGAGCCTTCAAACAATTCTTTGGAATCTATTAAGCGGTTATCAAATCTTGCGCCACCACTCAATGTAAGTTTTTTAAAAAACCGCTGGGCATAAACAAACAATCCTGCATCAAAAAAATTATATTCAGGAATAATAGCTTCTTCGCCTTTATTGGAATTTTTTTGATACATGCCATTTATACCAACTGTAGTATGCCACTCTTTTATTTCGTGTAAAACATACTGAACATTATAATTAAACGTTTTCAGGTCAAAGTACAACTCGGTTTCGTTTTTATCTTCAGGATTGCCAAATTCTTTTCGCAGGTTGTTTTGAAATCCGATATTTAGTTTCAACCTGCTTTTACCAATGGAAAAATTATTATCGCTTATTATTTTATAATGCCTGATATTTTGAAAAGGTATAAAAGGAGTTTTTTCTTTCAAATCTTCATTAGTTGCAATTCTTTCAAGTGGCGAACCACCATACAAAATAAAATTTCCCGTAGCATCATCTCTTTCACCTTCCACCAGGCCCACATCCTGGTTAAAGCTGCTGAAGATAAGATGGCTGAAACCCCATTTTTTATTTATACCAATATATCCGCCAAAATTTTTTTCATTAAAAGCAGAGTTCAAAACTTTTCCATCATACCGGTTTTTATAATTGCCCGCTGATTTTAATGTGCCGTATAAATTCCAGTTAATGCCTTTTATGTTGCCGGCAATATTCGAATTAAATGCAGCAAGATTATTATTGGTTTGAAAATTTGTAAGAAAATTTCCTTTTACAGTACCTGATGCCACCGGTACATTGGTGATGAGGTTGATAACACCCGCCAATGCATCGCTGCCATACATAAGCGATGCCGGCCCTTTTAAAATTTCTGCACGGCTTACACTCAATTCATCTATTTCTATACCATGTTCATCGCCCCACTGTTGTCCTTCCTGCCTTACACCCTCATTAATTACAAGCACCCTGTTATAACCCAGTCCTCGGATTATTGGTTTTGAAATGCCAGGCCCTGTGCCGGATTGTGATACTCCCGGTTTTTTTGCCAGCGCATCAATAATATTTGAAGATGCTGATTGCATCAATTCAGTTTTTCTAACTGATGTAACTGGCACCGGTGTTTTTCTTGCACTTGTGGCATTGGATACACCTGTGATTACAACAGCCTGGTTTTCTACAATGGATTGCTGCAGGGCAAAATCCTTTTCTAAGTTTTTATCAAGATCAATATGCTCAATGATGCTGGTATAACCTGTATGAGAAATTTCTATAAGATGATGCCCCGCCGGTATCTCAGTAAAATTGTATTTACCTGTTTCATCTGCAAAAGTGCCCAATTTAAGATCAGATACCGAAATGCTTGCACCGGGAAGCGGCTCACCGGTTTTGGCATCTGTTATTTTTCCGGAAAAATTAATATTGCCGGTTTTTTCAAAATCTATTCCGCCTGGTTTTGCAAGTGATTGCTGTGAATATAAACAGTGAATTGAAATAAAAATATTTGAAACGAACAAAATGAGTTTTATCATATTGATAATATTCCGGCAAAGATTTTTCCCGGAATTTGTAAAAGTACAATTTCTATAATTTTTTAAATGAAAAAGGGAAATTAATAATGATTTATAAAAAACATGCAATTAAAAAGGACGTAAAGAAATTTTAAAGATGGAGTTATTTTACTTTCAGCATCGCCCTTACCTGCTGTATAGTTCCGTTTTGTAAGCGGGCATAATAAACACCCATAGCAAGCCGGTCGGCATTAAAAGAAACAGTAAACTGTCCCGGGCCGTTATACTCCTGGTCTATTAAAGTTTTTATAACTCTGCCAAGTGTATCAATAATCATAACGGATGTATGCCCTCCTTCTGTTTTAAAACTAATGGTTGTGGAACTTGAAAACGGATTGGGATAATTTTTTATCAGCAACTTATCAGTAAGATCAGGAATCGTGCTGTTGCATGAATTTGTTTTTATAAGCGGCAGGTTCTGGAAATTTTTCAGCATCACCGTTTGCAAAGTAGTATTATCCACACAAAACCATTTTTCAAGTATGGAAGAATAAATACTGCGGAAATCATATTGCATCGGAATATTATCATTCACATTTACATTGGCCGGTATAGTTGGATTTACTCCCACAACACCGGGATTTACATATTCACCAAAAAGTATAACCGGCGCCGCCGCACCATGATCTGTACCCAGGCTTGAATTAGATTTTATTCTTCTGCCAAATTCAGAGAATGTCATTCCCATTACTCTTCTTTGCACACCCAAAAATTTAAGATCATCCATAAATGCTTTGATGGCATCGGATACTCTTAGTAAAAGTGTGGCGTGATTACCGGTAGTAACATCTGTTTGATTCACCTGCACCGAGTGTGTATCAAAGCCGCCGATGCTTACCATATACACCCTTGTTTTCAATCCACCTTTTACTAATCTTGCTACTATTTTCAGTTGGTCAGCAAGTGAATTGTTGGTTGGATAAGCGGATTGCTGTGTTACCCGCAACGCTGCACTTTTTATTATATCTCCATATTGCTGAGTTTGTCTTGCTACAGTTCTTATATAAGTAAGCTCAACTCCTGCCGGCGAGTTTGGTGCCGGATCCTGCACACCATTTATCAGGTTGTAAAAATTTACAGGATCAGAAATACTCATGCCCATACTTACCTGCGGCCCCTGGAATGTAAGTGATGTAACAGAACCAATTTGAATACCCAGCGGATCAGGCACTGCACTATTTGGATAACCTGTTGGAAAGCCCGGATATTCATAATCAAGATAACGGCCCATCCAACCGCTGTTTACATAATCATCAGAATCAGATGCACTCATCCAGATATCTGTTGCTCTGAAATGTGAAAAGTTTGGTTGCGGATAACCCACAGCCTGTACCACAGAAGCCTTTCCTTCATTGTATAAAGTATGAATGCCAGTCATGGCAGGATGCAATCCTGTTTTTCCATTCAATGATAAAATTCTGTTTTGCGGAATGGCCACATTACTTCTTGCTGCCTGGTATGATGAATAAGTATCAATCGGAATAACCATATTCATTCCATCATTGCCTCCGTTCATTTGTACCAGTACCAGCACATGATCTGTATCCGTTGCCATACCCATCAGGGCCTGTATCAATGGCGATTCCATACCCAGGGCACGAACGGGCATGCCGCTTATAACGGTTGCAGCTGCTGCTGCCGGCACGGTGTATTTTAAAAAGTCTCTTCGTTTCATTTTAGAATATTTTTATTTCATCCTTTCTTTTGAGAATACCCATTACCCACCTTCAGGGGTTGGGGGCTTAACACAAATGATATTCTGCCAGGTTCATAAAATATTTAAATAAATCACGCAGCCTGATATACACCACCTGGTAGTTGGCATTAATAGGATTACTTATATAAGCATTCCATGCATTGGTCCAGTAAAAATCCTGATCCTGGTTGCTGAGTAATATTTGTTTTTTCAATGCGGCTTTAGTGGCAGCCGAAACATCAACTCTGTATAAAATTCTCAGTGCATCATTTATTATTGCATTGGGATCAGAAGGGTTGCTCAGTTTTTTTGTAAAAGCAACCGGGTCAATAATTATTTTTTGTCCACTCCGGGTATAGCCGGAAGTAATCATCGTGTCAGTAAACAAATTTCGACGCGGATAAGTATCTGTATTAATCCATATTTCATGAAACTGTGGTTCCTGGTAAAAAGCTTTCCAACCGGCAACATCCGGCGGGTCGCCAATATTTTGCTGAAGCAGCGAAGCATAGTTTTGAATATAGCTCCACATATTATAAGCATTTACATAATCTGCCGAAGCAGGAAATACAACTCCATATTCACGGCTTGAGCCAACAACCAGATCAAGCGGTGTTTTAATAAAACATCCATAGTTCAGTACATCAAAGAAATGTTCGCTTTTAAAAAGTGCTGTCAGTACAGGTTTTATTTCCCAATTATTTGTAACAAGAATTTGCGCCAGCGGATTGATAACATTTGCTTCCGTAGCCGCATCCATTTTATAATAAACAAAATAGCGGTAAAGTTTTTTTACAATAAACCGTGATACTTCCGTGCTTTTATTGAAAATCATATTCAGCAGATCGGTAAGTTCCAGATCACCTGCTGTTGCGCCGGTTCTGCCAGCGATGGTGGTGTTATTATAAAAAGAAGAAAACTGTTTGCTGGCAGTATCATGCTGGCTTGCGGTGAAAGAATATGAATTAGTGTTGCCATTTATTTTCCATCCTGTTAAAACTCTTGCTGCTTTCTTTACATCATCTTCAGTATAGTTAGGATTACTTTCTTTTCCCAGGGTAAACAGTTCCTGCAATTCACGAGCATAATTTTCATCAGGAGCTGTATTGATATTTAAATAACCATTCAGATAACGCAGCATGGCTGCATCAAGAGTAATAGCCCGAACCATTTGTTTAATATTGCCCAGGGCATTTTGCCTGCACAATACATTATTATTATATGCCCAGATTGCACGGCCAATATCATTTGATTCTGTAGAAAAATGATTGTGCCAGAAAATTGTCATCTTTTCCCGGATATTTCTTTCCTGGTTTATCATCAATCCCATCCACCATGCTTTGAAGGAAGCCCTGCGTAAACCATCAGCATCCGTGGTATTAATAGTAACCCAGGTTTGACCCATTGGAATATTAAAATCAGGATCCGTAGCCGGAATATTTGTATTGCTGTAATTTTTTACCGGAGGTGCCGGCGGTGTAGCCGGAATAGTTAATAATTGATCCACTGCCTGGCTCATGGTCATACCCAGGAAAAAATTAATATTATCCGGCGTGGCGCCAAACATTGTTCGCTTCAGCAGATGTGCCACTTCATTGGCTGTCCATGAACCGTTGTAGGGATTGAGACCGGAGAAAGTGCGGAAGTTCTCTGTTGACTTTGGAGTCTGAACCGGAGTTGCTTTCCGCTTTGCAGTTAGAAAATCTTTTCTGTCCATTGTACGTTGGTTTAGTATTGGCCGGGTGTTAGTGACTTTAAAGATACACTTTGGTTTAAAAATATTTAAGTAAATACACAAAGAAAAATCCACCGTGGCAAAATTCTTCCAAAGCTCCTGCCAGTCAATCTGTATGGGTTAATTCTTTTAACTTCGGTAACCCGCTTAAAAGATGAATGATTCATTAAACGAAGAACCAAAAAGGGCAATTCAACTTACTTATAAAATTTAAAAAATGAAAAGAAGGGAATTCATAACCGCCAGCTCTCTTGCTGCGGCGGGATTAACATCTGCACTTGTCACATCCTGCAAGGATAAATCTGCAGATAAAAAAACTGAGGCAATTATTGAAACGGCTGATAGTTTTGAATTAAATGAAATAACCATCAGCGAACTGCAGGATAAAATGAATAGTGGAAAATACAACGCTGAACAAATCACCAACATGTATTTGAAGCGGATACATGAAATAGATAAAAAAGGTCCCAACCTTAATTCTGTTATTGAAATAAATCCTGATGCAATTACCATTGCCAAAGCCATGGATGATGAAAGAAAAGCAGGTAAGACAAGAGGGCCGCTGCATGGCATACTAGTATTAATAAAAGACAATATTGATACGGCGGATAAAATGATGACGACTGCTGGCTCACTTGCACTGGCAGGACATATAGCAGCGAAAGATGCTTTTATTGTAAAAAAATTAAGGGATGCGGGCGCCATTATTTTGGGTAAAACAAATTTAAGTTAATGGGCCAATTTCAGATCTACAAAATCATGCTCTGGGTGGAGCAGCCGCGGCGGGCAAACAAAAAATCCATATATACTGGATCATAATCCCTGTGGTTCCAGCTCTGGTTCGGGAGTAGCAGTAGCTGCCAATCTTTGTGCCGTAGCTGTGGGTACAGAAACAGATGGTTCAGTTACCTGCCCCGCATCAACAAATGGTACAGTAGGAATAAAACCAACAGTTGGTTTACTCAGTCGCACCGGTATCATTCCTATTTCTCATACACAGGATACAGCCGGCCCGCTTGCAAGAACAGTAAAAGATGCCGCCATTCTTTTAAGTGCATTGACCGGTATTGATGCGGATGATGCTGTAACAAAAGAAAGTGAAGGAAAGGCTGCTGCTGATTACACAAAATTTTTAGATGCAAACGGTTTGAAAGGAAAAAGAATTGGCATTGAAAAAAAGAAATATGAAAACCAGTTTCTCAATCAACTTTTACAAAAAGCAAAAGACCTGGTGAAACAACAGGGTGCCGAAGTAGTGGAAATAGAATACCTGGAAAAAATAAATGCTGCCAGTGATGCCGAGTTTGATGTGATGAAGTATGAATTTAAATTCGGCATCAATAAATACCTGTCCACCGCAAACTCGCCGATGAAAACATTGAAAGACTTAATTGATTTCAATAAAACCAACGAAGACAAAGCCATGCCTTCATTCAAGCAGGAAATATTTGATATGTGTGAAGCAAAAGGCGATTTAAAAAGAAAAGAATATGTGCAGGCACTGGAGAAAAGCCATCATGGTGCAAAAAAAATTATTGATGATGCCATGCAGCAAAATAAATTAGATGCCATTGCCGGACTGACTATGGGCCCTTCCTGTAGTATTGATACAATATATGGCGATCGCTGGGGCGATGTTTTTCTTACTGCACCTGCAGCCATGAGTGGTTACCCGCATATATCTGTGCCCTGTGGTTTGGTATATGATCTTCCTGTTGGGCTTTCTTTTTTCAGCGATGCTTATAAAGAAGGAGAAATTATCAGCATAGCTTATGCCTATGAGCAGGCATCAAAAGCCAGAGTGCTGCCGGCGTTTAAAAAATCATTTCTTGCTTAACTAAATAATATTTGTTCTCAATATATTTTTCTAAAATGAATTCCCTCTTCAATTAATCATCATGAAAGATTCAAAATTTAACCGCCGCAAATTTCTTAAATACTCTACCCTTACAGCAACTGGAATGGGATTGCTGAATGTATTGCCGCAGCATGCTGTTGCAGCTTCCTCATCATTATCTGATGAAAGAACAAACTCAGATGAGTTGATAAAACGAAATGCTGATCCACGAATTAAATTTTCTGTTATTGGTATCAATCATGCACATATTTATTCGCAGGTAGATGCTACTATCAGGGGTGGTGGAGAATTGGTTTCTCTCTATGCAAAAGAAGCTGATCTTGTTGCAGGCTTTACCAAAAGATACACGCAGGTAAAATTAGCCGCCAGCGAAAAAGAAATACTGGATGATAAATCAATTCAACTAATTCTCAGTTCCGCAATTCCTGTTGATCGTGCCGGCATTGGTATCCGTACCATGCAGGCAGGAAAAGATTATATGGCAGACAAACCCGGCATCACTACGCTGGCACAACTTGCTGAAGTGCGCCGTGTACAAAAACAAACTGGCCGTATATACTCCATCATGTACAGTGAGCGGTTTGAAAATAAAGCCACCGTGAAAGCCGGTGAACTTGTAAAAGCAGGAGCCATTGGAAAAGTGATTCAGACAATCGGGCTTGGCCCGCATCGAATGAATACAAACACAAGACCACCCTGGTTTTTTGATAAAAAGTTTTTTGGTGGCATTATTACAGATATAGGTTCTCACCAGTTTGATCAGTTTCTTTATTTCACTTCCTCTGATAAAGCAGATATTGTTTCATCGCAAACAGGTAATGTAGCACATCCACAATATCCAGCCTTTGAAGATTTTGGTGATGTGATGGTGCGTGGCAATGGCGGCACAGGCTATATACGTGTGGATTGGTTTACTCCCGATGGATTAAAATCATGGGGCGATGGAAG
>JANOJO010000723.1:0-4570 GCA_031418795.1 Bacteroidota bacterium
TACCTGCACGATAAATTTCTGTTGGCTTATCAAGCCATTTAACTAATAATGTATTTGCATCCTCCTGTTTCCATTCCAAACCTCCTTTTTCTCCATACACTCTTATCTTGATACAGTTTTCTTCACCGGCTGCAACCTGTGTTGCCATCAGCACACCGCTGACACCGTTTTCAAATTTTAAAAAAACTGCACCATCATCATCGAGCATTCTTCCTTCCACTAAAATATTTAAGTCGGCACAAAGACTGGTTACTTTCATACCGGTTACATACTCTGCTAAATTAAATGCATGCGTTCCGATATCACCCATTGCACCGGCAATGCCGCTGCGTTTTGGATCAGTGCGCCACGCTGCCTGGGCATTTCCTTCACTTTCTTTTAATGTACTCAACCATCCCTGCGGATATTCCACATATACTTTTTTTATTTTTCCCAGCATGCCGTTTTTAATCATTTGCTTAGCCTGCTTTACCATTGGAAAGCCGGTATATGTATGCGTTAATAAAAGAGTAAGTCCTGTTTCTTTTACTTTCTGATGCAATTGCTTTGCCTGTTCCAGTGAAAAAGTAATTGGCTTTTCAATAACAACATGAAAACCTTTATCCAGCGCCATCATTGCAGGATCAAAATGAACAAAGTTTGGCGTAACGATGCTTACAAAATCAATCCGCTTATCAGCCGGCATGGCCGCTTCTTTCTCAAGCATTACTTTATAATCAGTATAAATTCTTTCTTCATTAAGAAATAAAGACTTGCCTGAGTCCACAGCTATTTCAGGATTTATACTTAATGCACCGGCTACCAATTCTACCTGTGCATCCATATTAAAAGCAAAGCGGTGGATGGCGCCGATGAAAGCGTCTTTGCCTCCACCTATCATTGCCATTCTTAATTTACGGTTCATAATTTCAAACGTTTGTTATTAATTGATGTGGATTAAAATAGTTCACATAAAAAAAAACTGTAGCTAAAAATAGTACATTTAGCTTTTACAAATCATTTTTACCAAAACAAACGATATGCAAGCTGTAAACAAAAACCAACTTTTTCTTGCGAGCTGTATTGCTCTAATCTTTACTTCACTCACTTTTGCGTTCAGGGCATCCTTAGAAGGTGTGTGGAAAGATGAATTCAAATTATCCAATGAACAGCTGGGCTGGATATTCAGTCCTGCATTCTGGGGATTTACTTTAGCAATGGTAATTGGAGGCCCATTGTGCGATGTTCTTGGAATGAAACGGTTAGTTGGTTTTGCTTTTGTTGGTCATATTGCAGGGGCAATCATTTATGTTTTTGCAAAAGATGCAACAATGCTATTCATCGGAACGCTTTGTATTGGCATCGGCAATGGAATGGTGGAAGCAGCATGCAATCCTCTTGTTGTATCATTATATCCGAAAGATAAAACCACTATGCTCAACCGTTTTCATGTCTGGTTTCCTGGTGGTAATGTTATAGGAGGGCTTCTTGCATATGTTGTATTGACTAAACTTAATCTTGACTGGAGAATTTTGATTGTCCCGCTTTTTATTGCTGTTATTGTATATGGGTTCCTCTTTTTAAAATTAAAATTTCCACAAACTGAACGGGTTACAAGCGGAGTTTCAACCGGAGATATGTTTAAAGCATGTTTAAATCCATTGTTTCTGATAATGATAGTCTGCATGTTTTTAACTGCCGCAACTGAACTTGGAACTACAACATGGATTCTTGCATTATTAGGAGGTTCTGGTGTTTCAGGAATATTAGTTCTTGTTTTTATATTTGGTATAATGGCATTAGGCAGATCATTTGCCGGACCGGTTGTTCATAAACTTAATGCAAATGGAATGCTTATATTTTCTGCAATATTTGCAGGAATTGGTCTAATCTTTATGAGTAAAACCAGCGGATATGCTGCATTCGGTTCTGCAGCAGTATTTGCTATAGGGATTTGTTTCTTTTGGCCAACCATGCTTGGTTTTGTTTCGGAGTATCTTCCAAAAACAGGTGCATTGGGTTTATCATTGATGGGTGGTGCAGGAATGTTTTCAGTTTCATTAATCTTACCGGTTATGGGAAAATGGCTTGATAATGCCAAAGCAAAAGCAATAACTCAGGGTATTGACTCAGTAAAAGCGGAAGCTATTGCAGGTTCGGAAACATTTATGAAGGTTGCATTAATGCCTGCAATTTTGGTTGTAATATTTACAATCATCTATTTTGTAAGAAAAAATCAACCGGCGAAATAACACCAGCAGATTAGCAGCGATATGAAAATCACCACCCGCATCCAGCTTTCTACTATGATGTTTCTCCAGTTTTTTATCTGGGGTGCATGGTATGTTACGATGGGTACATATTTGGATAAAGTATTGCATGCAACCGGGACACAGATAGGAGCTGCATACAGCGCTATGGCGATTGCCACCATCATCTCCCCTTTTTTTGTGGGTATGATTGCTGATAAATTTTTTGCTGCACAAAAAGTTTTAGGAGTACTGCATCTTGGCGGAGCTGCACTTTTATTTTATCTGACCAAAATTGGAAACGCCGATATGTTTTACTGGATATTGGTTTTATACTCCTTATTATATGCACCAACTTTGGCTTTGGCTAATTCAGTTGCATTCCGGCAAATGAATGACCCGGCAAAAGAATTCCCTTCCATCCGGCTTTTAGGCACTATTGGCTGGATTGCAACAGGTTTTGTAATTGATAAAATTTTTAAACTATCTTCTGAACAGCTTGCAACTACATTTATTATTGCCGCTATTGCATCAGGTGTTGCAGCAATTCTGAGTTTTACTTTACCAGATACACCACCCAAAGCAAAAGGAACCAAAACAAGTTTTGCACAGGTACTTGGTGCAGATGCTTTAGTTCTATTTAAAAATAAATCTTTCACTGTTTTTGTAATTGCTTCCATTTTAATTTGTATTCCGCTTTCGTTTTATTACAGTTTCACCAATTTATTTCTTACGGAAGCCGGTATGAAAAGTGTAACCAGCAATATGACGCTGGGGCAATTTTCTGAAGCATTTTTTATTTTACTTATTCCATTTTTCTTTCGAAGGCTGGGTGTAAAATGGATGATTGCTATTGGTATGCTCGCCTGGGCTATTCGTTTTTTGTTTTTCAGTTATGGCGATGCCGGCGCCAATCTCTGGATGCTATTTGCAGGCATCATACTTCACGGTGTTTGTTTCGATTTCTTTTTTGTAACCGGGCAAATTTATACCGACAGTAAAGCCGGGCAAAAAATACAAAGTTCTGCACAGGGATTAATAACGATGGCTACTTATGGGGTTGGTATGTTTATCGGCACATTGCTTTCGGGTTATGTAAAAGATTATTATACAGCAGACCAAATTTCAGATTGGAAAAGCATCTGGATGGTTCCGGCAAGCATTGCCGCCGTGGTGTTAGTATTATTTATTTTTTTATTTAAAGAAAAAAACAAACTTGCTGATAAATCTTTTCAAACAGATAGTCAGTAACTTTATTTCCTCAAAAAAATGAAAACAACAAACCGGAGAGATGCACTGAAAACAATGGCAACTGGTTCACTTGCTCTTGCTGCCACTCCATTGCTTGGTAATTACTCAAATAAAGAATCTTTGGAAGAAAATTTTATACTCAAAGGTAATATCAACCACTCCGTTTGTCAATGGACTTATGGATACCTTAGTATTGAAGAACTTTGCATTGCTATTAAAGAAATGGGACTTACCGCTATTGATTTATTAGCGCCGAAAGAATGGCCTATTGCAAAGAAGCACGGACTGTATGTTTCTATGTGTTATACCGGGGGAAAAAGAAGTTTAACTGAAGGATGGAACAGAACATCAAATCATGAATGGCTTGTCAAAGATTACCTGGAAGCCATTCCATTGGTTGCAGAAGCAGGTTATAAAAATTTAATTTGCTTTAGCGGCAACAGAAATGGAATGGACGACGAAGCAGGAATGAAAAACATGACAGAAGGAATAAAAAAAATCATGCCGCTGGCTGAACAAAAAGGAGTCATCATTCAGATAGAAGTATTTAACAGCAAGGTGGACCACAAAGATTATATGGCAGATAAAAGTGCATGGGCAGTTGAATTGTGTAAACGAATCGGCTCGCCAAATTTTAAAATACTCTATGATATTTATCACATGCAGATAAATGAAGGCGATGTGATAAGAACTATTCAGAACAATTACCAGTACTTTGGCCATTATCATACAGCAGGTGTACCGGGGCGGCATGAAATAAATGAATCGCAGGAACTTTATTATCCTGCTATTATGGAAGCGATTTTAAAAACAGGGTATAAAGGATATGTGGCGCAGGAATTTATTCCCACAGGAAAAACGAATGATGAAAAAATAGCTGCATTGAAAGATGCTGTGAGGAGGTGTGATGTGTAGGCCGGCCCCCTAAATCCCCCGAAGGGGGACTTTAGACTCTGATTATTTGTAACGTATTTTTTATATTGAAAACGGAGATACTGTAATAGTAAGATTTTTTTATTTGTATCATGAATTGAAAGAGTTATGAATTTAGACCATCCCCTCCCCGGAGGGGCGAATTTAGGAATCACTAT
>JANOJO010000724.1:0-3211 GCA_031418795.1 Bacteroidota bacterium
GATGTATTGCAAAACAATGCGCCAATTGCTGCAGGAAGTTTTGATGGGTTAAAAACAGTACAGATCATTGAAAAAATTTATTTGGCTGCACAGCTTTCATAAATAAGAATGAATAAACCGGTAATTAAAAGTTCAGAAATAAAGGACGTTCAATTCGGATTGAATGTTAACATAGTGGAACCCGTAAATCTTTATGGATGTTCCATTGGTGATAATACTTTTATTGGCCCGTTTACTGAAATACAAAAAGGTGTACAGGTAGGTAAAGATTGCAGAATTCAATCGCATAGTTTTATTTGTGAACTGGTAACTATCGCCAATAATTGTTTTATTGGTCATGGTGTTATGTTTATCAATGATCTTATGCAGGAAGGAGGGCCGGCAAGAGACAAATCAAAATGGAAAGCAACAAATATTGGCAACAATGTTTCCATTGGCTCCAATGCCACTATACTCCCGGTTGATATTTGTGACAGTGTTGTTATTGGTGCTGGCAGTGTGGTGACAAAAAATATTGCTGAGCCGGGTGTGTATGCAGGAAACCCTGCAAAAAAAATCAGGTAGCTAATTAATTAAAGACAAATCAGGCAATGCCAGAAACAGTTATTAAGGTAGATAACCTTGGGAAAAAATACATCATCGGCCACCAGGGAAAAGGCGGCTATAAAACTTTTCGTGAACAGATGGTTGACGGGGTTAAGAATATTTTTTCTCAATCAAAAAAAATGCTCACAGGGCAGCAGGTGGTGGAAGGTGATGAAATAGAAGAATTCTGGGCATTAAAGTCGATAGATTTTGAAATCAGGCAGGGGGACAGATTAGGAATCATCGGACGAAACGGCGCTGGAAAAAGCACATTATTAAAATTATTAAGTCGTATTACAGAGCCGACTACAGGCAGCATTTCTATTAGAGGCAGGGTGGCCAGTTTGCTCGAAGTGGGAACTGGATTTCATCAGGAACTTACCGGCCGGGAAAATATTTTTTTAAATGGCGCCATACTGGGTATGGGTCGCAGTGAAATAAAAAAAAAATTTGATGAGATAGTTGAATTTTCAGGGGTAGAAAAATTCCTTGATACTCCTGTTAAAAGATATAGTAGTGGTATGTATGTTCGTCTTGCATTTGCTATAGCGGCGCATTTGGAACCTGAAATACTTATAGTTGATGAAGTATTAGCAGTAGGTGATGCTGAATTTCAGGAAAAATGTATTGGGAAAATGGATGAGGTGGGTCGAAGTGGCCGTACCATATTATTTGTTAGTCATCAGATGGGACTAATAGCCCAATTATGCAACCGGGCAATTTTGCTGGAAAATGGAAAAATAAAATATAATGGCAGAGTGGATGAAGCCATCATTACTTATAATGCAAAGGATGTACATAGTCTTGTCTATCAGAATGAGAAAGAGAAAAAAGATATTTACCTGCAAAAAATTGAGCTGTTGAATTCCAATGGAGATATTGTTAATCAGTTCAGACATGATGAAGAAATAAGTATACATATTTCTGCTTACTGTAAAGTACTATCACCGGGGATTGAGTTTGGTATTGCGTTATTAAATAATTATCAGCAGAGAGTATTTACATTGCATATTCCTTTATCAAAGGCAAAACGTCAGGGCGATACTTATCAAATAAATATCCGGTTGCAAAGCGGTTTGATAGCCCCTAACAGTTACCAGTTCTATTTCGATTTATTTACAGAACATCAGGCAATTTTTGATTCTGTTGCCGGGTATTTTCCTGTAAAAATAATTGACAATGGTAGTGAATATGCGTCGCTTGAAGGCAGCGATTACGGCACCTTTTTTATGAAATACTCAATCGGGGATTAAAACCAATCAAATTTATTAATGAAGTTTAATTTATATAAATATTTAACCAGAAATGAAAAATGGCCTTTATTACTGGAAGCGATAGAATACCGTATTTCAACAAAAATTCCGGTGGAACTAAGAGTTAAAAAATCATTCATTAAACGCATGCTTGCATCCGGGGTACAGTTGCAAAAACAGGAAAAAGGGATTGAATTTGAATTTGATATTAATGAGGCAAAAAAGAAATTTTTCCTTCGTCATGGCAGCTCAGACTTTTCTGTATTTATACAAATTATTCTCGAAAACGAATACAAGACAGTAGTTGATCTTTTTAAAAGATTAAAACTGCCCATAAACCGATTTATGGATATTGGCTCGAATGCCGGGTTCTCTTCACTTTATCTTTCTGCTTTTTATCCGGATGCAAAGTTTATATGTCTTGAACCTCACCCGGGAAACTTTAATGCTTTAGAATATAATATCACTCAGAATATAGACCGGGATAAATATTTCCTGCTCCAAAAGGCTTTATGGAATAGGCAGGTTCAACTCAGCGGTAATAATAATTTCAGGGATGGAAAAGATTGGTCTTTCAGTGTGGAAGAATCTGAAAAATTGATCGGTGATATCGAAAGTATCACCATGGATATTCTGATGAAGGAATATGATTTCAACGAAGTTGATTTTCTTAAAATTGATATCGAAGGAGCTGAGGCGCAGTTATTCAGTGAGATTGAATACCTGCGTTCATGGATAGATAAAGTAAAAGTAATGGCTATAGAAATACATGATGAAACAAATGCAAGGTTTAAAATTGAGAATATTCTTCAAAATCTTGGTTTCCGACTTTACCACAGCGGAGAAATAACTATAGCCGTAAACAAAAAAATTGCATCTCCACTTTTAAATGATGAATAACAATTTACGTCTTGCCATTATTGGCTGCGGAGCATTATCAAGGATATTTTATTTGCCTGTATTGAAAAAAATGTCTCTATCACACACGGTACTTGTAGATCCTGATATAAATGGAATAAAGGAACTTGCAAAAACATATGATGCAATAAAAATTGCTGCCGGTTTAAATGAGATCATCGATGATATTGATGCTGCCATTGTTGCATCGCCAAATTTTTTACATGCACCACAGGCAAAATTATTGCTTGAAAGCGGAAAACATGTGTTGCTTGAAAAACCAATTGCTTCCACAGTGAACGAAGTAGAGGAATTAATTATTTCAGGAAAACAATCCGGAGCCATTTTGCAACCAGCGATGATGCGTCGTTTCTGGAAAATAAATAAGGCAGTAAAAAAAATGCTGGAAGAAGAAGTGCTGGGAAAATTACAAACTGTTTCGATGCAGGAAGGCGCTGTTTTGAACTGGCCGGTGC